>DAIEHO010000370.1 GCA_027353565.1 Propionibacteriaceae bacterium | reverse complement strand
GGCCGCGGCGTTGCTCTGGATCCCCCGCGACCCTTCACAGCAGGGGCCGCGAGATGTCGGCGAGGTCGTCTCGAGGATCGATCTGACCGGCATCATCGGCTTCACTCTCGCCATGGCCACACTGATCGCGTTCCTGTTCTCCATTCCGCACCCGAACTGGATCTTCGCAATCGGGGCCGTGGTCCTGCTCGCCGTGCTGGTGCTGTGGGAGCTGCGGGCCAAGCATCCCTTCGTGGACGTTCGGCTGCTCGTGAGCAACGGTGCGCTGACCCGCACCTACCTGAGGTTCGCCCTGGTCGGCCTGTGCGTCTACATCGTCTTGTACGGGCTCACCCAGTGGCTCGAAGCCGCACGCGGCATGCCCGCCCTGACAGCAGGACTCCTCCTGCTGCCCACCACACTCATCTCCGGCATCGTCGTCATCCCCATCTCACGACGCAACCTGATCCGAGGACCCATCATCGCCGCGGCTGTCGCCAGCCTGGTCGGCTCGGTCGGCGTACTGCTCCTGAACTCGAGCACCAGCATTCTCTGGATCGTCGCGATCACCCTGCTGTTCGGTGTCGCCCTCGGCGCCGGAGCCAGCGGGAACCAGATCGCCCTCTACACCCAGGCACCCCCCGACCAGCTGGGCGTCGCCGCCGGACTGTTCCGCACCTTCGGATACATCGGCTCCATCGCCTCATCCGCCATCACCGGCATCGTCTTCCACACGGAGGTCAATGACACCGGCCTCCACACCATCGCCCTCATCATGATCGGCGTCAGCGCCATCGCACTCGCACTGTCAGTCGTCGACCGAGCACTCCGAAACCCCGTACCCGCCCCCCATGACGAGAAGGAACCACACCATGCCTAACCCCATCGGACGCGCGCTACGAAACCGCCGCGCCGGACACCACACCCTGGCCTGGGCCCGCACCGATCTGCAGGCACCCGAGAACTTCTCGCTCACCAGCCCCGCCTTCGACCACGGCACGCCCATCCCCGAACACCCCCGCGGCCGACTCTTCCGACCCAACATCTCCCCCGCCCTCGCCTGGACATCACCCCCCACCGGAACCGACGAGCTCGTCCTGATCGTGCAAGACGCGGACTATCCGGGCAGGCAACCTGCGTCCCATGCCCTCACCATCGGCATCGACCCCTCACTGCGCGGCATCCCCGAGAAGGCCCTCACCCACCCCAGCCCGATCCCCGGGCTCACCCACGGCAAAGGCCCCCTCGGACGCCTCGGCTGGGCAGGCCCTGCACCCATCCCGTCCCACGGCCCCCACTCCTACGTCTTCCAACTCTTCGCCCTCGACCACGGCCCCGAGCTGCCGACCAGCTTCAGCTTGACCGATGTACTGACGACCATGGCCGGACACGTCATCGGACGCGCTCGTCTCGACGGCACCTACGAGATCCGGTAACGGCGCGCACCATGGTCCGCGGACACCACACTCGGTGTCCATTCCCGGTGGTCACGCCGAGGGCGACCGGTCCCGCCCTCGTCAGCTGGGGCGGCCGCAGGACGCCTTTCGAGACGGCTCAGGTTGTGGGTGTGCCGAGGTCGGACATGGGTGAAGCCACGGTGAGCGCTCTTGACCGGCCGGCCATACCACTGGGACGTACGGCTGCGCCCAGGGCTGGTCGACGGCCCAGCTTGTCGAGAAGGCGCGTCACTGGCCGTCTCGGTCGCCTCGCTGACCGGGTTCGTCGTCATGCAGGCGGGGTCGCCCACCCGATGATGCCGCTCGACCTGTTCGGTGCCCACGGGTTCCGACTCTCCCTGCCCGTCGGCTTCGCCTTCATGGTCGGCAGCTTCGGCAACGTCCTGGTCGTCGCCCTGTACGTCCAGCAGCACCTCGGGCTCACCCCATTGAATGCCGGCCTGGTGTTCCTGCCATCCGCATTCTTCACCATCTTCGACAACCTGCTCAGCGGCGTCGTCACCAATCGCTTCGAAGCGCGGGCGCCGGTCGTCGCCGGTCAGCGGGCCTTTGCCGGCACGGGCACGGTACCCGCCACCCCGCTCACGGGGACGCGGCGACCTGGCGGCGCTCGACCGCACCGTTCGGGGCATCACCTGACCGCGGCCCACGTCATGTGGACGACGTCCGAGCGGTTGCGACGGCCGAGCGGCAGGGCCGGGTACCGTAGGCGGCATGCGCTACGACCCGGACAAGACCATGCTCGGCACCATGCTCGACGACTCCGAGGTGGTGGCGATCCTCGAGCGGCACGCACCCGGGATCACGAAGAACCCGATGATCGGCATGGCCAAGGGGATGACCGCGAACCAGGCACTCGTCATGGGCAGCGCGATGCTCGGCGGTCCGACGGTCGTCGACGCCATCCGTCAGGACATCGAACAGCTCCGTTGAACTCCGCCGTCAGGCGATGTCGAACCTCACGGTCCCTGTCGCCACGTCGGCTGAGACCAGCGTCACGGTCGCCTCTTCACCGAGCTCGACCCTGCCTCTGACCCGCGCCTCGACTGCGGGGTCCTCGAGGAGGATGGCGCCGTCCGTACCGTCCTTGCCGATCTCGACGACGGTACCGGTGAATGTCTGACCGACCCTGGTCGAGAGCACCAGTGCCTCGAGCAGGTCGATGATCCCCCGCTCGTACTTCTTGGCGCGCGCGTCGGAGGCGGCCATGAGTTTGGGCAGCTCAGGCAGTTCCGACCGTACCCACTCGGGCACGTCCTTGCCGCTGCACAGCGCCACGCAGGTCTCACCCACGTACCGGTCCACGAGCCGTCGCAGTGGAGCTGTCGCGTGGGCATAGCGCATGGCGAGCGCGCCGTGCACCAGGTTCGTGTCGGGAAGGGAGCCGTCGAACGACGTGTAGCCGGCCCCGCGGAACAAGACCGTGCAGGCGTTGAGCATGGCCAGGTGCGTCGGCTTGGCAGGGTCGAGGCTGCGGACGAAGTCAGGGTACGAGAGGTCGCCTGGCCACGTGATGTGGAGGCCCTTCGCGGTGTGCCGCAGCTTGTCGATCCCCCACTGCTCGGCCGGCGGCAACGTCCGCAGGATGCCGATCCTGCCCGCTGCCATGATCTCGGCGGCAGCCGCGCCGACGAGCAGCGAGATCTGGGCGTTCCAGCCTTCCACGGGGAGGGCGGCCCTGTACTCGAGCCGCCAGTCGTCCCCCTGCGCCGCGATCTCCTGCTCGGGCGTCTCGAGGCTCACGCCACCGCGTTCGGCCTCGATCGCCTGGCGGAGACGACCGACGATCTCCAGCAGGTGCAGCGAGTCGCTCGCCTCCCCGCCGTCGAGATCGTGCTGGACCTCGGCGTACGACAGACGCGCCCGGCTGGTCACGAGCGTGCGCTCGACCGTCGCGGAGGTCTGCTGCCCGTCAGCGTCGAGCTCCACGGTCCACAGCAGCGCCGGTCGGGGCCGCCCGTCGGCCAGCAGGGAGGCAGCGCCCTCACTGAGCACCGGTGGATGCAGAGCTGCGCGGTGGTCGGGCGCGTAGAACGTCTGGCCCCGCCGGTGCGCCTCTGCGTCGACCGGGCCACCGGGGTCGACCCAGGCCGCCACGTCGGAGATGGCGTAGTGCACCGTGTAACCGCCACCGTTCTTCGCGACGTGCACGGCCTGGTCGAGGTCCATGGAGCCCTCGGGGTCGATCGTCACCAGCTCGATGTCCGTACGGTCGACCCGTTCCGCGGGCATCGGCGCCCTGGCAGCCGCCTCGGCCGCCGCCACGACGTCCGGCGGGAAGCTGTCCGGAACGGAGAGCGTCTCGCGGAGGTGCCGAAGGCCCGGTTGGAGCTGAGCCGGAGCCGCAGGCGCGATGTGGGCGGACGGCATCAGCTCTCCGTTCTGACCAGGATCCGGTCGCACTCCTCGCAGCGAAGCACTTCGTCGGCTCCGGCATTGAGATACTTCTCGTAGTCGCTCGGGTTGGCCTCGAGCCCGCAGCCCGTACAGCGCCTGCCCTGCAGCGCGGCAGCGCCGAGGCCGCCCGACCGGAGCCGCACCTTCTCGTACACGTCGACCAGCGGCCCGGGGATCTCAGCCAGCAGCATGGCACGCACCGCACGCCGGTCGGCGAGGTCGGCCTGCAGGTCGGA
The DNA here is from genome assembly GCA_027353565.1 of Propionibacteriaceae bacterium. GTDB lineage: Bacteria > Actinomycetota > Actinomycetes > Propionibacteriales > Propionibacteriaceae > Fen-668. The sequence continues at coordinate 1,849 of DAIEHO010000370.1, read as the reverse complement.
GACGGCGGCGTCACGCGCAGCGATCAGCACACGCATCTCGTCCTCGATCGCGGTCCGCTCCGCAGCGATCCGGGTCTTCTCCGCCTGCGCCGTCTCGACGGCCTCCATGAGCTCGAGCTCCTCGTCCTCCAGGGTGGAGATGCGGGTCTTGAGATGGCTGATCTCGTCGATCATGCTGCGCAGCGTCTTGGGGTCCGTGAGGGTGCCGCCGTCCACGGTCCGCTCGTCGCGGGCGAGCCGCTCCCGTACGGGGGCGAGGTCCGCCTCGGCCTTGGTCTGGGCCGCGGTCGCGTCGCTGAGCGCCGTGTCGGCCGCCACCAGCGCCTGGCCGAGGGCCTGCCGGCGTGTCTGCCGTTCCGCGAGCAGCGCGTGCTCGGGCAGCATCTTGACCCGGTGGTCGAGCTGTCCGATGGCGGTGTCGACGGCTTGGAGGTCCAGCAGGCGCCGCTGCGCGCCGGGGTCAGCCTTCATGCGTACTCCCTCATCGTGTCGCTCGGCACTCTACTGGCGCACGTCGCCTCAGGCGTTCCACCGGACGATCGCCGGTGACTCCTTCTCGTAGCCCACGATCGACACCGAGCCCGTCTGCAGCGGGAACGACTGGCCCCTCGCGATGTCGATGTCGAGCCAGCACAGCGCCAGCACACGCAGCGAGTGGCCGTGCGCGAAGCAGATGGCCTTGTCGACCCCGGAGTCGCGGACGCGCGCCACCACCTCGCTGAGCCTGGCGATCACGTGCACCTTGGTCTCGCCGCCCGGCAGAGGGCTGTTCCAGATCCGCCACCCGGGAACTTCTCGGCGGATCTCGTCCGACGTACGGCCCTCGTAGTCGCCGTAGAACCACTCCGCGAGGTTGTCGTCGATGACCGGGTCGGCGAACCCGGCCAGAGCGGCGGTGCGCCGGGCACGCAGCCGCGGACTGCACAGGACGAGCCCGAACGCGGCGGGGTCGAGCGTGCTCCGCAAGGCCTGCGCCTGACGGACGCCCTCCTCCGTCAGGTCGAGGTCCGTCACCGACGTGTGACGACCGGACCTGGACCACTCGGTCTCGCCATGGCGCACGAGGTAGAGGTCTGTCATGCAGCGCAGCGTACGGCAGGCCTAGTATCTGTACCCATGTCCAGTGACCAGCAGCCGGTGCTGCCCAACCGGCAGATCCCGTTCTCCAAGGCGTTCACCGAGTTCATCTGCACGGACTGGGCGCCGTACAGCGACCAGCTGCCGGCAGCGCTTCCCGCCACCGCCCACACGGCTGCCCGGCGGGACAGGGTGTCGGCGATGTTCCCCGGCGAGCGGATCGTGATTCCGGCCGGCGGCTACCGCGTACGGTCCAACGACACCGACTTCCGCTACCGCCCGCACTCGGCGTTCGCGCACCTCACCGGTCTTGGCACCGACCGTGAGCCCGACGCGGTGCTCGTGCTGGAGCCGGTCTCGGGCGGCCACGAGGCGACCATCTTCTTCAGCCCGCGCGCTCCCCGGACGGACCCCGAGTTCTACTCGTCGAGCCGGTACGGCGAGATGTGGGTCGGACAGCGCGAGTCGCTCGCGGAGATGTCCGCGATGACCGGCCTGGCCACCGCGCCGATCGCCCAGCTGGTCGAGGCGATCGGCAGGGATGCCGAGACGACCCGCATCCGGGTGCTGCGGGACGCCGACGCCGACGTCACGGCGATGGTCGACGCCGCCCGGTACGACGAGGAGGCGGTCGCGTGCGACACCGAGCTCCAGGTGGCGCTCAGCGAGCTGCGCCTCGTCAAGGACCCCTTCGAGCTGGAGCAGATGCGCGCCGCCTGTCGCGCCACGGCGGCAGGCTTCGAGGCCGTCGTCGCGGAGCTCCCGCACGCGG
>DAIEHO010000350.1 GCA_027353565.1 Propionibacteriaceae bacterium | reverse complement strand
CCGGCGAAGATCGACTGGTCCATCAGGAGCGCCGCGACCGTCTTGCTCGACCGGTGGAGCCTCAGCCACGCCCGCTCACGGTCGGACTGGGGATCGAGCGGGTCGGGACCGGAAGCGGCGCCGATCGCGGCCGCCTCGTCGACGGAGATCAGCTCGCACGTCTGTGGTCCGGACAGGTCGTGGACCCCGGCCTGGGGTGTGCCGATCCGCAGTCTCACCTGACCGGGGCCGCCGGGCCACGGGAAAGGCCGCAGCTTGCCGATGAGCCCGAGGTGGACATGGACGACACGGTCGCCTGCGAACTGTACGAACAGGTGCTTGCCGACCGCCCAGGCATGGTCGACGACGGTCCCGTCGAGCAGCTCAGCGGCGTCGGCGAAACGCCCCTGCGGGCTCGAGACGCGGACCGGCCGGCCCGCGTACGCACGCTCCAGGTCGAGTGCCAGCCGGTGGATGTGGTGTCCCTCAGGCACGAGTCCTCCCTTTCCGGCGCCAGCCTAGGCGCCGGTGGTGACAGTGGACGTACGCTCTCGTCCATGGCAGGTCAAGGGCTCGAGCAGCGTCTCCGTCGCGACGGCGTCTCAGGGCTCGTGTCGGAGAGCCGCGCCATGCGTGCCCGTGACGTGTCGCGCCCGACCCCGGAGGACCTGGCCGAGGCGGCCCGGTTCGCCGCTGCCCTCCTCGAGCGGCGCAAGCGGGCCGTCACACAGGTGTGATCTCGCCGGTCTTCTCATAGGCAGCGACCATGTCGATGCGACGTTGGTGACGGGGGTCGTGGGAGAACGGCGTCTCGAGGAACGCCAGCACGATGCCGAGCGCCTCCTGGAGAGAGTGCATCCGACCGCCGAGTGCCACCACGTGGGCGTCGTTGTGCTCACGGGCTAGCTGGGCGGTCGTGGTGTCGTATGCGAGAGCGGCTCGGATGCCGCCCACCTTGTTGGCCGCCATCTGCTCGCCGTTCCCGGAACCTCCCAGGACGACGCCGAGCGAGCCGGGGTCGTCTCGGACGGCCTCGGCGCAGGGGATGATCGTTGCCGGGTAGTCGTCGTCCGGATCCAGCGTCGCTGCACCGTGGTCGACCATCTCGTAGCCCTTGGCCCGCAACGACTCGACGAGGAACTGCTTCGTCTCGAACGCTGCGTGGTCGGTGGCGATGTGTACGCGCATGCTCCCCATCCTGGCAGGTACCGGACCCCGCCGGAACATCCGTTGCCGGACTCTCGGCCGCTCCACAGGTTGAGCACCACCGGGCAGAGGCGGGAATCCCGGCACAGACTCCCGTCGCGGGACAGAGCACGCCCGCATGGAGGCGCGACCGGCGCCTCGGCTGCGTACTGTGACGAACAGCGCATCGGCGCGGCCCGAGCCTGTCAGGAGAGCACCTCATGGACCCTCAGCACATCGTCACCCCCGCGTCGGACGGCGACGCTCTCGCCGACCTGTACCGGCACCTGCACCGGCACCCCGAGCTGTCCTACCAGGAGCACGCCACCGCCGCGATCGTCGCGGGATCCCTGACCGCCCTGGGCTACGAGGTGGCTGAAGGCGTCGGTCGCACCGGCGTGGTCGGCATCCTCCGCCGTGGTGATGGGCCGGTCGTCCTGGTGCGCGCCGACATGGACGGGCTCCCCGTCGAGGAGTCCACGGGACTGCCCTACGCCAGCACGGACAGGGCCGTCGACCCCGACGGGCTCGACGTCGGCGTCATGCACGCCTGCGGCCACGACGTACACGTCACCTGCTTGCTCGGAGCGTCGCAGCAGCTGGCCGCCGACCCGTCCTGGAGCGGCACGCTCATGATCATCGCCCAACCGGCGGAAGAGGTCGGGTCGGGCGCCAGGGCCATGCTCGACGACAGGCTGTACGAGCGGTTCGGGCGGCCCGACGTCGTGCTCGGCCAGCATGTGGCTCCCCTCCCCGCGGGCCTCATCGCGATCCACCCCGGACCCGCCTATGCGGCCACCGACTCCCTCAAGGTGACGCTGTACGGAAAGGGCGGCCACGGGTCGCGTCCCGAGGCCTGCATCGACCCGGTCGTCATGGCGGCGGCGACGGTGATGCGGCTGCAGGGTGTCGTGTCCCGTGAGGTGGCCGGCGGCGACACCGCAGTCGTCACGGTGGGCGTGATCCGTGCCGGGACGAAGGTCAACATCATCCCCGACACGGCCGAGCTGCAGATCAACGTGAGGTCGTACGACCCCACCGTGCGCGAGACGGTTCTCGCGGCCATCCACCGAATCGTCAAGGCTGAGGCGGCCGCATCGGGCGCCCCGCGCGAGCCGTCCTTCGAGCACACCGACGCGTTCCCCGCCGTCGTGAACGACCCTGCGGCGGTCGCCCGTACCGCCGAGGCGATGCGCGCGGTCTTCGGGCTCCAGGGTGTGATCGACCCCGGGCCGGTGACCGGCAGCGAGGACGTGGGCGAGTTCGCCACGGCCGCCGGTGCGCCGTGCGTGTACTGGGTGCTCGGCGGCGCCGATCCGGCCGCGTTCGCCGGTGTCACCGACGTCTCGGGGATGGCGCGCGCGATGGCAGGCATCCCGTCGAACCACTCGTCGCAGTACGCACCGGTGGTCTCGCCCACGCTCGGTGCCGGGGTCACGGCCCTGGTGACCGCCGCCCGTGCCTGGCTGGGACCGCAGGCCTGACAGCGGCGCGGGGGCGTCGCGGCCGTCGTCTCAGGACGCCGAGAACGTCCAGACCGTACGAGACGTGCGCCTCTCGCCCGGGTGCAGCACCGTGCTGGGGAAGTCGGGGCGGTTCGGCGCGTCAGGGAAGTGCTGGGTCTCGATCGCCAGACCGCCGTACGCCGGCAGGCCGATCTCGTCCAGCCCCCTGCCGTCGAACACCTGGAGGCCCGGTTCGTCGGTCGCGATGTCCAGACGCCGTCCGGACGCGGGGTCGACGAGCGAGGCGACGGGCCGCAGTCCCGTACCGGCAAGGACGAAGCAGTGGTCCACGCCGCCGGCCGCGACGACCTCCGCGACCGTCCGTCCTCGTCGAAGGTCGAAACGGCCCTCGACGGGGGCAGGCGCTTCGGCGGTCGGGATGAGCTCGTCGTCGACGGGGAGGTAGGAGTCGGCAGCGACGGTGAGGACGTGGTCGAGGACCGTCCCGGAGCCCGCGAGGTTCACATAGGGGTGCCCGATCACGTTGACGACAGTCGTCACGTCCGCGGTCACCTCGATGTCGTACGAGAGCGTGCTGCCCGTCGCACGGTACGTGACGGCCGCATGGACCGGTCCGGGATGCTCCCCCGTGGTGTCGGACCAGCTCAGCAGCAGCCGCACCGAGTCCGCGTCGGCCCGGTCCAGCGTCCACTCCTGCCGGTGGAACCCCGCGGATCCGGAGTGCAGCGAGTGCTTGCCCAGGAAGCTGCGCTCGAGCTGGTACGTGGTGCCGCCGAGGCGGAACCGCGCGTCGCGGAGACGGTTGCCGTACGGGCCGACGATCTCGCCGAGGTAGGCCGCCGAGGCGCGT
>DAIEHO010000338.1 GCA_027353565.1 Propionibacteriaceae bacterium | reverse complement strand
CCGACCGCTCTCCGCAGCTGGACTACGTCGCCACCGTGTACCACGGGATCGACGCCGCCGAGCTGCCCCCGGGGACAGGAGGGGGGCCGCTCGTCACGTTCGGGCGGATACACCCCGACAAGGGCACCGAGCAGGCCATCGCCATCGCCCGCGCCTGCGGACGCCCACTGGTGATCTGCGGGCCGGTGCAGGACCAGGGCTACTTCGAGGAGCGCGTGAGGCCCGCCATCGACGGCGCCACCGTCACCTACCTCGGGTCGGTCGGCCCTGACACCCGTGCGCGTGTCCTCGGTGAGGCAGCTGTCCTTCTCCACCCGATCGGGTTCGACGAGCCGTTCGGCCTGTCCGTCGCCGAGGCCATGATGTGCGGCACGCCGGTCGTCGCGTACCGCCGAGGTTCGATGCCGGAGGTGGTCGACGAGGGCCTGACCGGCTACCTCGCCGACGACGTCGATCATGCTGTGGCCGCCGTGAGCCGGGCTGTGAGGCTCGACCGAGGAGCCGTACGTGCTCAGGCGATCGCCAGGTTCAGCGTCGACCGCATGGTCGACGGCTACCTCGCCGTGTACGAGGAGATGCTCGGGCGGCAGGTCGGGGATTCGTCTCTGTGACTCGAATGCTGAGAGTCGTGATGCTTCTCCAACGCGTGGACCGGAAGTCGGCTTGTGACTGACCATCGGACGCTCCGGGCGGCCTCGTGGATCGGAAGTCGGGCTGGGGGGCGCTGTGAGGGCGCCATAGGCCGACTATCGATGGACACTGGCTTCTCGGCGCGTTTGCAGGCGGCCAGAAGCCGACGATCGATGGACGCTCCGGCCTGAACGTCGCCGCCTCCCCGCCAAGAGCCGGCAGTGGGCACCCCGAACACGACAGTGCCCCCGCCGCCGGGGAGCCGACGACGGGGGCACTGTCATGCAGGTGTCCTACTGGTCGAAGTACATCTCGAACTCGTGCGGGTGCGGACGCATGCGGATCGCGTCGATGTCCGCACGCTTCATCTCGATCCAGGTCTCGATGAGGTCCGGAGTGAACACGCCGCCTGCGAGCAGGTAGTCGTGGTCCTTCTCGAGCTCGTCGAGCACAGCGTCGAGCGAGGCCGGGACGGTCGGGATCTGTGCGTGCTCTTCGGGAGGCAGCTCGTAGAGGTCCTTGTCGACGGGGGCCATCGGCTCGATCTTGTTGACGATGCCGTCGAGGCCGGCCAGGAGGCAGGCGGCGAAGGCGAGGTACGGGTTGGCGCTCGGGTCGGGGCAGCGGAACTCGAGGCGCTTGGCCTTCGGGTTCGAGCCGGTGACCGGGATCCGGATGCACGCCGACCGGTTCCGGCCTGAGTACACGAGGTTGACCGGAGCCTCGAACCCGGGGACGAGACGGTGGTACGAGTTCGTCGTCGGGTTCGTGAACGCCAGCAGGCTAGGCGCGTGGTGCAGCAGGCCGCCGATGTAGTAGCGGGCCGTGTCGGACAGGCCCGCGTAGCCGGCCTCGTCGGCGAACAGCGGCACGCCGTCCTTCCACAGCGACTGGTGGACGTGCATGCCCGAGCCGTTGTCGCCGAAGATCGGCTTCGGCATGAAGGTCACGGTCTTGCCCGCGGCCCACGCCGTGTTCTTCACCACGTACTTGAACTTCTGCACGTCGTCGGCGGCGGCGAGCATCGTGTTGAACTTGTAGTTGATCTCCGCCTGACCGGCCGTGCCCACCTCGTGGTGCGCGCGCTCGATCTCGAGGCCGACACCGGTCAGGTTGCGGACCATGTCGTCGCGGAGGTCGGTGAAGTGGTCGACCGGGGCCACCGGGAAGTAGCCGCCCTTGTACTTGACCTTGTAGCCACGGTTCGGGCGGCCGTCCGGGTCGGTCTCGGCGCCGGTGTTCCAGGCTCCGGCCTCGGAGTCGATGTAGTAGTAGCTGGCGTTCTGCTTCGTCTCGTAGCGCACGGAGTCGAAGATGTAGAACTCGGCCTCGGGGGCGAAGAACGCCGTGTCTCCCACGCCGGAGGACGCCAGGTAGGCCTCTGCCTTGCGGGCGATGTTGCGCGGGTCGCGGCTGTAGGCCTCCTTCGTGATCGGGTCGTGGACGAAGAAGTTGAGCACGAGCGTCTTGGCCTTGCGGAACGGGTCCACGAACGCTGACGTGGGGTCTGGCATCAGTGCCATGTCGGACTCGTGGATCTTCTGGAACCCGCGGATCGACGAACCGTCGAACGCCAACCCATCCTCGAACACGGCCGGCGTCAGGGCCGCGGCCGGGATCGTGAAGTGCTGCATGACGCCCGGCAGGTCGCAGAAACGGATGTCGATGGACTCGATGTCGTTGTCCTTGACATAGGCCAACGTGTCGTCGGCGCCTTGGAACATGGAACCTCCAGTGACTCAGGGCGCGCGTTGCGCCGGAACAGAACCTAGTGATGAGCCGTTGCCGACCCGTGTCGGGATTGTTTCGGCAATGTAACGCCCCCAAGAGACTCCCGCAGGCGATCCCAGAAGCCGTGCGCCGGGCACGGATATGCTCCGATCCATGGGTGACGAGACGGCGACCGACTACCCGGGATCCTCGCTCGGGCTGCCGCAACGAGGTCGTGGGTCACTCGCATCGTGGCGGGCCAGGATCGCTGCGCTCATCGTCGACTGGGCTGCGAGCCTGGCGGTGGCCACCCTCCTGGTCGGGACGGGCGCGCTGCGGGGCGGGGGCTGGCGCGGCTTCGTTCCGCTCGCCGTCTACGTGGTCGAGAAGGCCGTCATGACCTGGCTGGCGTCGGGCTCCTTCGGACAGCTGCTGGCTCGGGTGGCCGTGGTCAAGGTCGAGGGCGGTCCCATCGGACTGTGGCGGGCT
>DAIEHO010000335.1 GCA_027353565.1 Propionibacteriaceae bacterium | reverse complement strand
ACGGCGAATGTCACGTCGTACGGCACGCTCGACCCCTGACCGCCCAAGGGCGCGGCCGCGCGGAGGACCACCGCCGCGACGGCGACACCGAAACCAGCGGCGACCTGCTGCACGGTCGACGACAGCGTGTTGGCCCGCGTCATCTCGGGCGGCTCCACATCGGCGAAGGCCATGGTGTTGTACGCGGTGAAGCCCACGGACCTCGCGGCACCTGAGACGACCAGCAGCGCGGCGAGCAGCCAGTACGGGGTCTGGGCTGTCACGAACGCCATCAGGAGGACCGTCACCGTGGCGAGCCCGGACGCGGCGATGATGACTGACCGGTAGCCGAACATCCGCAGGAACGGCGTCGTCGCGGGCTTGATCCCGAGGTTGCCGACGAACACCCAGAGCACGGCCGCACCGGCCTGGACGGCCGAGCGTCCCCACACGTCCTGGAAGAGAAGCGGCAGCACGAACGGCACCGCGTTCACCGCGAGCCGGAACAGCGACCCACCGGCGTGCGCCACACGGAACGTCTCGAGGCGGAAGCTGGCCAGATCGAGGATCGGGTGGTCGGTGCGACGCAGGTGGATGAGCCCGAGCGTGGAGGCGAGGGCGCCGAGGACTCCGGCGACGACCACGGCCCCCACGGGGACGCTGTCGAGCGACAACAGGGACGCCATCACGACGAGCGAGCCGAGGCCGACCCACGCGAGCACTGATCCGAGCCAGTCGAACGGGGTCCGCTCGGCGGCACGCTCCTGCGGCACCAGGAGGAGCGCGGCGACGAGTGCGATCACTCCCAGCGGGATGTTGATCAGGAAGATCCAGTGCCACGACAGAGTGTCGACCAGCAGGCCTCCGAGGAACGGGGCGACGATCGGCGCTGCGAGCGCCGGCCATGTCAGGATCGCGATCGCGGTGACGAGGTTGGCGCGTCCCGCGCTGCGCAGGACCACGAGTCGTCCCACCGGCACCATGAACGCTCCGCCGACCCCTTGCAGCACGCGCCACCCCGTCAGCTCACCGAGCGAGCCCGACGCGGCACAAAGGGCGGACGCCACCGTGAAGGTGGCGATCGCCGCGACGAAGACCGTCCGCGACCCGATCCGGTCGGTCAGCCAGCCGCTCACCGGGATGACCACGGCCAGCGTGACCATGTACGCCGTGATCGCCACTCCGATGGCAGCAGAGCCCACCGCCAGGTCGCGGCCCATCGCCGGTGCGGCGGTCGACACGATCGTGCCGTCGAGCAGCTCCATGAAGAACGTTCCTGCGACGAGCGCGGCAAGCGCTGTGGCCCGGGCGCTCCGCTTCGTGGGCTCCACCACGGTGCCGCTCACGACGCGCCGAATCGTCGCGCGCGCTGACGTTGAGCAGCCATAACACACCCAGGCCTTGAAGGAGAGGAGGAATGAGGTCCGCACCATGCTAATGGACAGCGTCGGACGCGCTCCGGGGGTCCGCCTGACGTCGTGGGCTCAGGCAGGACGCACCCGTACGGCCTCCAGGTCCTCGGGCCTGATGTCGATGGATGGTGAGGCGCCGACGATGACATGAGGCTGACCTGCCCGTACCTCGACGGTTGACCCTGGCTCCAGCCGTGCACGCCGCAGACGTGCGAGCTGTTCCGGGTCGGTGTCCGCGACCCGGACGACCCGGTACGGGCCCGGCTCGGCCTCGGAGAGCCTGACGGCACCCGTCTGGGGGCTCGAGACCCCTGCCTTGTCCGGGATCGGATCGCCGTGGGGGTCCGTGCGCGGGGACCCGAGCAGGCGGTCGATACGGTCGAGGAAGTCGTCGGAGACTGCATGTTCCAGGCGCTCGGCTTCGTCGTGCACCTCTTCCCAGCCGTATCCGAGCTCCTGAGCGAGATAGGTCTCCAGCAGGCGGTGCCGGCGCACCATGGCGACAGCGAGGCTCTCGCCGAGGGGCGTCAGCGTGACGGGTTTGTACGGACGGTACGTGACAAGCCCTTGCCCCTGGAGCCGGCGCACGGTCTCGGACACGTTGGCCTGAGTAGTCGCGAACCTCGCGGCAAGGCCCTTGGTGGTGATCGGGGGGTCGCCCCACTCGACCGCGGACCAGATCACCTTCAGATAGTCCTGGGCGATCGGGGTCAGCTCGTCCACGTGACCCATCAGGTGGCTCCGATCAACGTCAGGACGATCAAGGCGATGTTCAGCACGACGATGAGCCCCACGACGAGCCAGGCGACGATCTTCATCACGCCGGAGTTGGCGAACGTACCCATCACTGCGCGCTGGCTCGTGAGCCGTACGAGTGGAATCAGGGCGAACGGGATGCCGAGGCTCAGCAACACTTGGCTCAGCACCAGCGCCCAAGTGGGGTTCACCCCGGTGCCGATCACGACGAGGGCTGGGACGAGGGTGATCGCGCGCCGTACGAGCATGGGCATCCGGACCTTCAGCAGGCCCGACATGACTGCCGCGCCGGCGTAGCAGCCCACCGAGGTGGACGCCAGCCCGGAGGCCAGAAGCCCCACCGCGAACAGCACCGCGACCGCCGGGCCGACCGCACGTCCGATGGCGGCGTTCGCCCCTTGGATCGAGTCCGTCCCCGGGACGCCAGGCAGGCTCGCCGCCGCGAGCAGCAGCATGCCAATGTTCACGGCGCCGGCAACCAGCATCGAGGAGGCCACGTCCCAACGGGTTGCGCGTAGTAGCCGGGGAAGGTGGCTCGAGTGCGTGCCGTGCCGGTCACGAGCCAGTGCGGAATGTACGTAGATCGCGTGCGGCATCACTGTCGCCCCCAGCATGCTCGCGGCCAGCAGCACCGAGTGCGGGCCGTCGAACCTCGGTAGCAGCCCGCCGACGGCCGCCGGCCAGGAGACGTGCGTCACGAACAGTCCGGCCATGAAACCCAACGTGAGCACCACCAGGAGTCCCATGATGACGAACTCGAAGGGACGCTGTCCCCGACGGGTCTGGACGCCGAGAAGAACCATCGACACCACACCGATGATCAACCCGCCCACCAACAGCGGCACGCCGAAGAGGATCTGCAGCGCGATGGCTCCGCCGAGCACCTCCGCCATGTCGGTGGCTGCCGCGACCAGCTCCGCCTGTGCCCAGTAGGCCAGACGCGGGCCTCGTCGCATCCGGTCTCCGAGGAGCTCGGGGAGACTGCGCCCGGTGACCAGCCCCGCCTTCGCCGAGAGGTACTGCACTAGGAGCGCCATGGTGTTGGCGAGGACCAGGACCCAGACCAGCAGGTATCCGTACTGTGCGCCCGCCGTCAGGTTGGCCGCGACGTTGCCGGGGTCCACGTACGCGATCGCCGCGACGAATGCCGGACCCCACAGCCATGACAGCCTGCGCGTCCTCTGGCCTGACTCCGGCCCGGGCGTGCCGGCCGCCGCCGCCTCAGCCGATGCCGCCAGACCACTCTCCACAAGAGTTAAGGTACCCCAACTTTTGAGGACGGGGCTGAGTCTCATGGTGCGGCGGCCCGCATGGAGGGAGCTCAGGCTCATTCTCGATGCCGCTAAGGAGAGGCCCTGACGTCGTCATGGCTGTGGGGCTGACGTCCCAAGGCCCGGCCCCTGACAGCTGCCTGACCGACGAGCCCGGAGCGGGAGCCACGCGGCCCCTGACGGGTGATCCGGGGTTCCCGCATCCGGTCCTCGGGGTGCAGTGGGCGGCGCGATGGCCGCTCCACGACACGACTGCGGTGGATGGCCAGTAGCCCCGGGCTCAGGGGACGAGGTGTCCGGCGGCCCGGTACAGCTCGTACCACTCGACCTTGGTCAGGACGATGTCGGCGCCCTTGGCCCCGGCGGTCACCCGGTCGGGGTTCGTGGTGCCGGTGACGACCTGCATCCGGGCCGGGTGCCGCGTGATCCACGCGATGGCGATCGCCTCCGTGGGGACGTCGTACGTGGCGGCGAGCCGGTCGATGACCGCGTTGAGCTCAGGGTAGTCGGGGTTGCCGAGGAACGGGCCGTTGAAGAAGCCGGCCTGGAACGGCGACCATGCCTGGATCGTGATGTCGTGGAGCCGGCAGTAGTCGAGGGTGCCGATCGTCCGGTCGACCGACTGGTCGTGGGCACCCATGTTGATGCTCATGCCCTGCGTGATGAGGTCGGCGTGCGTGATCGACAGCTGCAGCTGGTTCGCGACAAGAGGCTGCCTCACCCACCTCTTGAGCAGCTCCACCTGTGCGGGGGAGTGGTTCGACACCCCGAAGTGGCGGACCTTCCCCTGCGCCTCGAGCTCGTCGAACGCCCTGGCGACCTCCTCGGGCTCCACGAGCGCGTCCGGACGGTGCAGCAGCAGGATGTCGATGCGGTCGGTGCCCAAAGCGGCCAGCGAGGCGTCCACGCTGGAGACGATCTCGTCGTGGGAGAAGTCGAAGTACGGGCCGTCCTGCCTCACGATGCCGACCTTGGTCTGCAGGATGATCCCGTCGCGCTGCGACGGCGTCAGCGTCAGCGCCTCGGCGAAGCGGCGTTCGCAGCCGTGCATCTCCGACCCGTACACGGCGGCGTGGTCGAAGAAGCTGATCCCCGCAGCCAGTGACGCCTCGTACAGGGCTTGGACCTCGGCGTCGGACTTGTCCTGGATCCGCATCATCCCCGTCACGATCGCGGGCACGACGAGGTCAGTCCCGGGCAGCACGAACGTCTTCATTGTGTCTCCTGTGTGTTGAGGTGGGTCAGACGGCTGCGGTGAGCGCGGCTGTCTCGGCTGCGGTGAGCGTGAGTTCGGCCGCCTTGGCCGAGTCCTGGATGCTGGCCGGTCGGGAGGCTCCCGGGATGGGGATGACGACGGGGGCGAGGGCGAGTTCCCAGGCCAGGGTGACCTGCTGCGGGCTGACGCCGTGGTCGGCCGCGACCTGGGCGAAGGCGGCGTGTCGGCTGCCCAGCTCGGCGGCGTTGCTGATCCCGCCCAGCGGGCTCCAGGGAAGGAACGCGACACCGATCTGAGCGCAGTGCTCCAGCTCGGCCATGCTCGAGCGGTAGGC
>DAIEHO010000323.1 GCA_027353565.1 Propionibacteriaceae bacterium | reverse complement strand
CTGCGGATGGAGCCGCATCCTTGTCGTTGCGTTACGGGCAATGGTCCAGAACGTTAAGTTCCCGGAGAATCTCGGAGCAATATGCCCCACCAGGGCGAAAGGTTTCGACGTACGCGGTCAACGACCTGGCCAATCGCCACGTCGCGGGTCTCGGTGCATCGGTCCCCGCGGATTCGGCGAACCGCAACGAGTCGCATCATCCCTGGTCAGAGCGGTTCAAGGGCAGGCGACAGCGGTTCGCAGCTCACCCGGAAGGGTGGGTCCGAGTGCCCTGTCAGGTCTCGGAGGAATCGCGTGCAGAACGCGATGCAAGCACAGATCGAAACCATTCAGAGTCGTATCCAGGGTCTGGAACCCGATTTGCGGATGGACCAAAAGGGACGTGACGATGGTTGAGGCAGTCAGCGACGCACCGGCCCGCAGACTGCGGCCTGGGGACGTCACCGCCACAACCCGACGGGAGGTGTTCATGGCATCACTAGCTCACGACTACGCATCTGTGGACGCATTCGACGACGCCACGAGACGCGCGGCCACACGAGACGCGTACTCGCCTGTGATGATCCTTCTCACGATCGTCTCGACCATAGGTGTCCTCTACTACGGATGGTTCCTGCTGAGACCGTCCAACCGAGGCGACGTGCTGCCCTGGCTGCTCGTCATCGTGTCGGAGTCCATCCTCGTCTTCCACGGGCTCGCGAGCATGTGGACGATCCTCGCCGGTATGCGCGACCGTCGCGACTACACGTACCAGGCGACCCGAGCCGGACTGTACGACCCGAGCGATCCCGAGGTTCTGGCCAACGTCGACGACCCGAGCCAGTGGCCGCTGTGGATGGACGGCCGGGTCGTCACCGTGGACGTGCTCATCACCGTCTACGGCGAGCCGATCGACGTCATCCGGCGTACTGCTGAGGCCGCCCTGGCGATCCGAGGCCGCCACATGACGTGGATCCTCGACGATGGCCGCTCCGACCAGGTCCAGGCTCTGGCGAGCGAGCTCGGGTGCCGCTACATCCGGCGTCTGAGCAACAACGGAGCCAAGGCGGGCAACATCAACAACGCGCTGACGATCGCCAAGGGTGACTTCTTCGTCATCCTCGACGCGGACTTCGTGCCGCTGCCCGGCTTCATCGAGCAGACGCTGCCCTTCTTCGAGACGGCGACGGTCGGCTTCGTCCAGACCCCTCAGACCTACGGCAACCTCCACAACTTCATCTCCCGTGGCGCTGGCTACATGCAGTCGATGTTCTACCGGTTCGTACAGCCGGGCCGGAACGCGTTCAACGCCGCCTTCTGCGTCGGCACGAACGTCATCTTCCGCCGCGCGGCCATCGACGACATCGGCGGCATGTACACCGACTCGAAGAGCGAGGGCGTCTGGACCTCGCTGACGCTCCACGGCCGCGGCTGGCGCAGCATCTTCCTCCCGGAGACGCTGGCGATCGGCGACGCCCCCGACACGATCGAGGCGTACGCGAAGCAGCAGCTCCGCTGGGCGACGGGCGGCTTCGAGATCCTGTTCACCGACAACCCGCTGGTCACGAGGCGGAAGCTGACCCTCGACCAGCGCCTGATGTACTTCGTCACGGCGACCCACTACCTCACGGGCATCGCTCCGGGGCTGCTCCTGCTCGTACCGGTGCTCGAGATCTTCTTCGACCTGAGGCCGGTCTCGCTGAACGTCGGCATCGGGGAGTGGATCCTCGCCTACGCCGGCTTCTACGGCCTGCAGATCATCCTCGCGTTCTTCACGCTCGGGTCGTTCCGCATCGAGGTGCTCATGCTGGCGGCCAACTCGTTCCCGATCTACATGAAGGCGTTCATGAACGTCATCATCGGTCGGGACACCGCATGGAGCGTGACCGGAGCGTCGAAGAAGGCGGTGTCGCCGTTCAACTTCCTGACGTTGCAGGT
>DAIEHO010000311.1 GCA_027353565.1 Propionibacteriaceae bacterium | reverse complement strand
CGCCGACGGTGCACACCCCATGAACATGGGGCGACTGGCCCTCGGGATGCCGGGACCGCTTCCCTGCACGCCCGCGGGGATCGAGGCGCTGCTGGCGTTCTACGACATCCCGATCGCGGGGCGCGAGGTGGTCGTCCTGGGACGTGGCTTCACGCTCGGGCGTCCGCTGTCGATGCTGCTGTCCCTCAAGAGGCCGACGGCGAACGCGGCCGTCACCGTGGTCCACACGGGCGTCCCCGACTGGGACCGGTACACGCGTCGCGCTCCGATCGTGGTCGCCGCCGCAGGCGTGCCCGGCATCCTGCAGCCCGAGCACATCTCCCCCGGAGCGGTCGTCGTCGGCGGCGGGGTCCGGTACGAGGGGAAGAAGCTCCTCCCCGACGTGGACGTGCGCTGCGAACAGGTCGCCGGCTGGATCACTCCCCGCGTCGGCGGCGTCGGCCCCACCACGATCGCCATGCTCTTCCGCAACACCGTCGAAGCCGCGGAGCGCAGAGCCTCCACCAAGTAGCCCCGTACGATCGCGGAGAGAACCTAGCCTGCTCCGGGAGAGAACCTAGCCTGCTCGGGGAGAGAACCTAGCCACATTCGGGAGAGAAGGTGGCCTGCTTCGCGAGAGAAGGCGGCCTGGTAGGCGAGAAGCCTTCGGCCCCCTCGGGCGAGGGCTATGTACACACGATCCCTGCGCGGACCAGCCACGTCACTGGGGACCTCTGACCAACCAGGTTCTCTCCCCGAGCCCGCTACCTTCTCTCCCCGACCAGCCAGGTTCTCTCCCCGATGGGGTGAATGTATCGAGGAGCCCGGGGGACTAGCGTGAGCGCGTACAACTCGAGGAAGGCCCCCATGAGCGTCAACGCCCTGCTGACCCAGCTCACGCTGCAGGAGAAAGCCTCTCTGACCAGCGGTGCGGAGTTCTGGTACACGGTCGGCGTGGATCGCCTCGGCATCCGCCCGATCATGGTCTCGGACGGTCCCCACGGCCTGCGCGCTCAGCCGACGGGCGGCGACCACGTCGGCCTAAGCGGATCCGTACCCGCCACCTGCTTCCCACCCGCAGCCACCGTCGCATCGAGCTGGGACCCGTCGCTGCTGTACGAGGTGGGCCGGGCGATCGGGCAGGAGGCCCGCGCGATCAACCTCTCTGTCGTCCTCGGGCCCGGGGTCAACATCAAACGTTCTCCCTTGTGCGGGCGCAACTTCGAGTACCTGTCCGAGGACCCGTACCTGGCCGGCGAGCTGGGCGTCGGCATCGTCGACGGCATCCAGTCGAAGGGTGTGGGCACGTCGCTCAAGCACTTCGCGGCCAACAACCAGGAGACCGATCGGCTCCGGGTCTCGGCCGAGGTCACCGAGCGCGCCCTGCGCGAGATCTATCTCCCGGCCTTCGAGAAGATCGTCACGACCTCGCAGCCGTGGACCGTCATGTGCTCCTACAACAAGATCAACGGCGTCTCCTCCAGCGAGAACCACTGGCTGCTCACGGACGTGCTCCGCGACGAGTGGGGCTTCGAGGGCCTCGTGATGTCCGACTGGGGTGCCGTGTACGACCGCGTGGCCGCTGCCGCCGCCGGCCTCGACCTCGAGATGCCCCCAGCCCTCCCGTACAGCCCGGACGCGATCGTGGCGGCTGTCACCGACGGCTCCCTCCCCGAGGAGGTCCTCGACGACCGGGTACGGGCCGTGCTGCGGCTGGCTGAGCAGGGCGCGCCGATCCTCGACCTCGACGAGTCGTACGACGCCGACGTGCACCACGCGCTCGCACGCCGCGTGGCCGGCGAGTCGGCCGTGCTCCTCACCAACGACGGCCTGCTTCCCATCGCACCCGGCACGAAGGTCGCGGTCATCGGCGAGTTCGCCCGAACGCCGCGCTACCAGGGCGCCGGATCGTCCCAGGTGAACCCCACCAAAGTCGTGTCGCCGCTCGACGCCCTGAGCGAGGTGTTCGACACGACGTTCGCGGCCGCGTACACGATCGACTCGTACGAGGTGGACGACGCGCTCGTCACGGAGGCCGTCGACGTCGCGAAGGACGCCGACACCGTCGTCATGCTCATCGGCCTTCCCGGCCCGGAGGAGTCCGAGGGCTTCGACCGGACGCACATGAACCTCCCTGCGAACCAGCTCAGGGCTCTCGCGGCCGTCGCCGAGGCCAACCCGAGGGTCGCCGTCGTCCTGGTCAACGGATCGTCCGTTCTGCTCGGGGACGTCACGCCCCATGCGTCGGCTCTTCTCGAGGCATGGCTCGGCGGGCAGGCCGGAGGTGGTGCGATCGCCGACATCGTGTCCGGCGCGGTCAACCCGTCGGGCCGACTCGCGGAGACGCTGCCGCACCGGCTCGAGGACAGCTCGTCGTACCTCAACTTCCCCGGCGCCTGGCAGAAGGTCCTGTACGGCGAGGACGTGTTCGTCGGCTACCGCGGGTACGACGCCAGCCACATCGACGTCGCCTTCCCGTTCGGGTACGGCCTCTCGTACACGTCCTTCGAGACGAGCGACCTCGAGGTCGTCACCCGCGGCTCCGTCGCGACGAACGACCTGGCGGCCTCCGTCTCCGTCACTGTGACGAACACGGGCGCCGTCTCCGGGCGCCACGTCGTCCAGGTGTACGTGTCCGACCCGGTTGCGTCGGTGGCCCGCCCGCCACGTGAGCTCAAGGGCTTCACGAAGGTGGCGCTCGATGCCGGAGCCTCGACGCGGGTCAGCATCGACCTCGACCAGCGCGCGTTCTCGTTCTGGCTGGAGACGCTCGGTCGCTGGGTCGTGGAGTCGGGCGACTTCGTCGTGGCCGTCGGCGACAACTCCCGCGACCTGCCGCTGACCCGGACCATCACCGTCGACGCCCCGCCCGTCGCAGCGCCACTGACGGAGTGGTCGACCTACCAGGAGTGGCTCGCCGACGAGCAGGGCCGGGCGCTGCTCGACGAGGCGGCCGCCGCAGGGCAGCCGGACCTCAGGTCGTACGGCGACCTCGTCGAGGTGATCGGCAACTTCCCGCTGATGTCGCTCGCGACGTTCGCGGGCATGGCTCCAGACCACGACACCGTGCTGAGCATGGCGGCGACCTGGGCCGAGCGCCACGGAGCCGGCCGATGAACCCGCTGATGAGGATCGTCACGATGCTCCTGACACCTGTCGGCATCGCTCTCCGGGGGCGGAGGGCGGGCGCCGAGCAGAGCATCGCGCTCCGGCCGGAGCTCACGCCCACCGGCACGACGGCGGTCAAACTCACGAGCACGTCGTTCCGCCCCGACGGAGAGCTGCCGCTGCGGCACGCGGGCCCGCTGTTCGGCGACAACGTCTCCCCCCAGCTCGCATGGACCCGTCCACCGGTCAGCACGAAGTCGCTGCTCGTGGTCGTGGAGGACATCGACGTGCCGAGCAAGGACCCGCACATCCACCTCGCGGCACTGCTCGACCCGACGCTGCGTACGGTCTCCGAGGGGGAGCTGAACCGGCGGAAGACCGCTCCCGGCGTACGGCTGCTCGACCCGAGGGGCTACCAGGGACCCAGTGCGCTTCCCGGTCACGGGGACCACCACTACGTCTTCCACCTGTTCGCCCTGGACAAGGTCCCGTCGGGGGACACGCTGTCACGAGCGATCGAGTCGGCCGCCGGTCACGTCATCGCGCACGGCGAGCTCACCGGTACCGCGCGTAACTGACTCACTGCGCCAACGGAAGCGACACCGCGACCGTGGCTCCGGCGAGCCCCGGCGGGCTCGTACGGAACGTGCCGCCCAGGCCTCGTACGAGCTTCTCGACGATCTCGAGGCCCACACCGGTGCGGCCGATCACGTCGTTCCCGCCCTGCGAGGCCCCCTCTTGGAAGCCGGGTCCCTGGTCGGCGATGACCAGGACGGCGCCGTCGCCGCTCTTGGAGAGGGTGACCCCGAACGCGACCCCCTCGGCCGTGTGCGCGAACACGTTGTCGATGCAGATGTCGATGAGGTCCACGAGGTCGCTGGCCGGCATCTGCACGCGCAGCGGCTCCTCCGGCAGCTCCTCGTGGAAAGGCCTTCCCTGGTCCTCCGCGAGCGCGCTCCAGAACGCGACGCGCTCACGGACGACCTGGGTGGCGTCGCAGTCGACGACCAGGTCGTCGCGCACGCCGCGGCGGGCTTCCTTGACGATCGTGTCGACGGCACGCTGCACCTCGGTGAGGTGGTCGCTGAGACGCGCGGACAGCTCGGGGTCGGTGACGGCCTCGGCGTCGAGCCGAAGAGCCGTGATGGGCGTGCGCAGTCTGTGGGCCATCTCGCCGATCGCCGCCCGCTCGGCAGCGAGGAGCTCGGTGATGCGGTCGGCGAGGCCGTTGAGCGCCTCGGCGAGCTCGCGGGTCTCGGCGGCGCCGGCGGGCTCCGCTCGGGCGTTGAGGTTGCCGCTGCGCAGCTGATGGGCCACGGAGGCGACCTCCCGCAGGGGGCCGCTGATGCGCCTCACCACCATCGACGCCGCAATGACCGAGATCAGCGTGAGGCCGACTCCGATGGCGACAGCCGTCAGCCACGCCGCCCACACACCCTGGGTGAGATAGGCACGGCTGACCTTGGCAACGACCACGTACGTCCCAGTGCCCTCGACCACCACCGACCGTACGACGATGCCCCCCGTGGGGCGGTTGGCGTCCTCGTAGCCGGGGCCGGTCCGTCCGCGGATCACGTCGGGGTCGTTGACGTCGATCGGTGAGCCGTAGACCTGCCCCGTGGGCGTCACGACGCTGGTGGCGCTGCGGCTGGCGGGGTTGTCAAGGTTCGCGATGAGCTCGGGCAGCCGGGGATCGCTGTGCAGGCTCTGGATGAGCAGCTCGGCGCCCTGCGCCTCCTGCTCGGCCGAGGCCATGGCACCGACGCGTGCGAAGCTCTGGATGAGCAGTGCCAGCGGGATGACGAACGCCAGCACCACCACGGACGTGGTGGCGGCGACGAGCCAGACGATCTGCCGTCTCACTCGTCACCGGGATCCGCCAGCCGAACACCCACCCCTCGCACGCTGTGCAGGTATCTCGGCTGTGCCGCGGTCTCACCAAGCTTGCGCCGCAACCAGGACAGGTGGACGTCAACGGTCCGTTCGGCGCCTCCGTACGGCTGCTGCCACACCTCGGCGAGCAGCTCCCTCTTGGTGACGACCTCCCCGGACCGGGAGGCGAGGAGGAACAGCAGGTCGAACTCCTTGCGGCTGAGCTCGAGGCGTTCACCGTCCAGCGACGCCGACCTGGAGCGCGGGTCGATCGAGAGGCCGGCCACGACGACAGGGCCCTCGCCCCCCGTCGGACGGCTCGCCCTGCGCAGTACCGCGCGGATCCGCGCTTGCACCTGCTCGGTGCCGAAGGGCTTGACCACGTAGTCGTCGGCGCCCGCGTCCAGCGCCTTGACGACTGTGCGGTCGTCGTCCTGCGCGGTGACGACGATGACCGGTACGTCGCTCACGCCGCGGAGCATGCCCAGCATGCGCAGGCCGTCGACGTCCGGGAGACCCAGGTCCAGCAGGACGACGTCCGGCTGCTCCGAGAGCACGAGACGCAGTCCGGTCATCCCGTCAGGGGCCACAGCTACCGCGTCGCCCTGGTCTTCGAGGGACCGTCTGAGCGCACGACGGATCGCTGCGTCGTCCTCTACGAGGAGGATCCGTGTCATACAAAGAACCCTAGTGGGATCGAATGAACACGCAAGGCACCCCGATGCCCCGTCGCAGCCTTTTCTGACCTAGTGTTCATTCCTGTGAAGAGGCCTCAGGTTGCCGGACTGGCGATGGGATGGCTTGCCATAGCCTTGTCGATGGCAGCGATCGGCACGGCATCCATCGCCAGGGTCGGGATGTACGCCGCGCCGCCACAGCCTCAGATCACCGTCCCGGCGTCAGCGACCGCCGGCTCGGCGGCCCCGGCGGCGGCTGCCGTGTCCGCCGTCTCGGTCGCGATCTCAGCACCGACCCAGCCGGTTCTGAACGCCTTGTCGCTCAGCCAGTACGAGAGCGCCCTCGTCCCGGTCCGTACGACCCCGCCCGTTGCCGCACGACCCTCGGTGACCGCTCAACCTGCGCCGAGGAGCGGCG
>DAIEHO010000304.1 GCA_027353565.1 Propionibacteriaceae bacterium | reverse complement strand
TGACGACTCGCACCAGGCAGGACGACCGGGCGGGGAGTCAGTCAGCATCGGCCGCCGCAACTGTGAAGTCCACGGTCAGCCGCACCGACAGCGTCGTGCTGGAGCTCATCGTCAGCCCCATGTCGAGCGGGGCAGCTCCGGCACGCATCCGCGTGTCGGCCGCGAAGGACGCCATCTCGGCCCGGGGGGTCGGCAGGCTCCAGGTGTCGCTGGCGGTGGTGATCCCGACGACCCGGAGGCCCGCTGCCGCCGCGACCGCATCGGCTTTCCGACGGGCCATCCGCATGGCCTCAGCCGTCACGGGGATGCTCGCCTCGAACTGGTCGTACGTCCACTCGACCTGGTCCACAGTCAGCCCGTGACGGGCTGCCAGCAGGCCGAGCACCCCGGGGAGCTGGTCGCGGGTGGCAGGGATCTCCAGTGTGATCCGCACCTCCTGGGAAGCCAGGATCTTGCCTTGTCCGGTCGAGATCCGCACACCGGTCACGTCGATCGAGTCCTCGACAACCCCCATGGCGACAAGGGACTCCACGAGCGCACGGACCTCGGCGACCTTCGTGGCCGCCGCTGTGGCTGCGAGGGACGACTGGGCCTTGACCGTGATGTGCACGCGCGCGTCGACGGCGTCGATGCGCACCGCATGGTCGACGGTTATCCGCAGCTCCCCCATCCCCCCAGGGTAGACAGTGGGGGGTGGGGACGTCGGGTGGATGAGAGAGACCTACCCGAACGGGCCGGCCTCAGCCGCCGGAGACGTCCGACTCCGCGTCGGAGAGGTCTGCCGAGGCGTCGAGGAACGTCGAGTCCAGCCAGCCGTACGGGACCGTGACCCGGTCGCGGGGCGTCCCCTGCCGACCGCGTGGGGTGCCCACCTCGTGGACCGGGAAGGGAGTCGACCACTCGAGCCTGCCGAACAGCTCGTCGAGCTCGGCGAACGACGACACCATGCCGAGAGCATGCCGCAGCTCACCACCGAGCCCGAAACCCTTGAAGTACCACGCCATGTGCTTGCGGAGGTCGGTCAGCCCATAGCGCTCTCCGTGGCTCTCGGCGAGCAGCTCGCCGTGTCGGCGCACCATGGCCGCTACCTCGCCGAGCGTGGGCAGCACCGGCGCCTCCTCCGAGCCACCGTCCCGCAGCCGTGCAGCGAGGTCGTGGAACAGCCAGGGCCGCCCGAGGCAGCCGCGCCCGACGACGACACCGGCACAGCCGGTCTCCGCCATCATCCGGGCCGCGTCTGCGGCCTCCCACACGTCACCGTTGCCGAGCACGGGGATGCTCACCGCGTCGACCAGCTGGGCGATCGCCTCCCAGTCCGCGTCGCCCCCGTACGCCTGCGCGACCGTTCGTCCGTGCAGCGCGATCGCTGCGACCCCGCTCTGCTCGGCGATGCGCCCGGCATCGAGGAAGGTGAGGTGGTCGTCGTCGATGCCCTTGCGCGTCTTCATCGTGACCGGGACACCGTAGGGCTCCGCGGCCTTCACCGCGGCACGGAGGATCGCCTCGAGTCGGTCACGCTTCCAGGGCAGCACTCCCCCGCCGCCCCGACGCGTCACCTTGGGCACGGGGCAGCCGAAGTTGAGGTCGACGTGGTCGATCCCCAGGTCACCGCAGAGGATCGCCGTCGCCTTCGCGATGACGACCGGGTCCACCCCGTACAGCTGAACGGACTTCACGGGGTCGGCATCGTCGAACCGGAGCATCTCGAACGTCTTGGGGATGCGCTCAACGATGCCCCGGCTGGTGATCATCTCGCAGACGAACAGTCCGGCGGGCTGGATGCCCGGCGCGCCCTTCTCGGCCTGCTCCCGGCACAGCCGGCGGTACGCCGGGTTGGTGATCCCGGCCATGGGTGCGAGCACGACAGGTACCGGAACCTCGATGGTCCCGATCCGCAAGCCCATACCGGCCTCCTGTCGCCGGTACAGGGTACGCGCACCCAGCAGAGGTCAGTGCCCCCGCGACGCGTTGAGCGACGACAGTCCGCTCTCGATCGCCGCCTTCACGGCCGGGGTGATGAGGGTGAAGCCGCCGATGAGCGGCTCGTTCGGCAGCCACGCGGTCCGCTTGGAGAACTCCGTGGCCAGTCCGGGGCTGACGCTCCGGAAGGCGCTCATCACCGCTTCGTACGCCTGGGGGTCGTCCATGATCGAGGCCAACGTCGAGTCCGTCGTGATCGGTCCCGGGACGGCGGTGCCCGTCGTGTCCGAGACCGTCCACTCGAAGGTTCCCGCTGTGACGGTGAACGGCTCCTCGCCGGCGAACCTCACGACCGCGGAGCTGTTGGCCGGCACCGAGGCCGTGACCACGACCTGGCCACCGCTACGGCGCCATCCCACCTCGGCCGTCCCGTACGGCGTCTCGTGCCTCGCGCTGGCCCAGTCGAGGCCCGGCAGGAACTGCGGGGCGATCTCTAGCCGCTTGTACCCGGGCTCGGCGGGGGCCAGCCCGGCGACGACCCGGTGCAGCCAGTCGGCGATCGCACCCAGGGCGTAGTGGTTGAAGCTGGTCATCTCGCCGGGGTTGATGGAGCCGTCCTCGAGCATCGAGTCCCAGCGCTCCCAGATCGTCGTGGCACCCATGGTGATCGGGTAGAGCCACGACGGGCACTCTGTCTGCTGGAGCATCCGTCCGGCCTGGCGGATGTGGCCGGTGCTCGAGAGTGCGTCCGCGATGATCGGCGTACCGACGAAGCCGGTGCCGATGCGGTAGCCGTCACGGCGCACCAGCCAGGCGAGCCGCCTGCCCATGGCCTGGCGCAGCTCGCCGGTGGCGATGCCGAACGCGATGGCCAGCGCGTACGACGTCTGCGCGTCGGACAGGATCCGTCCGGCAGCCGTCACGTACTCGGCCAGCCACGCCTGCCGTACCTTCTCGGCGATGGCCGCGTAGTGCGCGGCCTCCTCCGTACGGCCCAGGACGAGGGCGTGGCGGGACACCGTCTCGGTCGAACGGTACAGGTAGGCGCTGGCGACCAGGTCGGGGTCGGACTTCGCCTTGGCGGGCTGGTCCGGCGGAGCGTCCGGGTCGACCCAGTCGCCGAACTGGAAGCCTCCCTCCCAGAGGTACCGGTCGCCGGCGAGTGCCAGGAGCTGGTCGACCCAGGCCTTGGCCGAGTCGTACTGGGCCGTCAGCACGCCGACGTCGCCGAACCGCTCGTACAGGTTCCACGGCAGGATCGTGGCGACGTCGCCCCACGCGGCGGCCGGCGTCTTGGCCGAGCTCAGCACGTCCGGGACGATGAACGGGACGCCGCCCCCGGCGCGCTGCTCGAGGTCGAGGTCGACCAGCCAGGACGCGAGGAAGCCGTCGCAGTCGAACAGGTACGACGCCGTCGGGCTGAAGACCTGGATGTCACCGGTCCAGCCGAGGCGCTCGTCGCGCTGCGGGCAGTCGGTCGGCAGGTAGAGGAAGTTCCCCCGCATGCCCCAGACGACGTTCTCGTGGAGGCGCGACACCATCGGGTCGGAGCAGTCGAACCAGCCCGTACGCACCATGTCCGAGCCGACCACCTCGGCCGTGACGTCGTCGGGGTTGAAGGCCCCGGGCCAGCCGGAGACCTCCGCGTAGCGGAAGCCGTGGAACGTGGTCGTCGCCGCCCACTCCTCCGCCCCGGTCCCCGCCAGGGTGTACGTGTCGGTGGCCTCGGCCGCGCGGAGCGGGCGCACCCCCAGCTCGCCGTGCTCGAGCACCTCGGCATGGCGGAGCGTGACGACGTCACCGGCGGCGCCGCTCACCCGGATGCGCAGGCGCCCGACGAGGTTCTGCCCGAAGTCGAGCAGGGTCGCGCCCGACGGGGACGTGGTCACGTCCACGACGGGGAGGACCTGCGTCACGCGGACCTCGGGTGATGTCCGCGCGCCGGGGACGGGCCCCGCAGGGAGGACCGCGGCCGAGGCCCAGCCGTCGGCGACGAAGGCCGGTGCGTTCCACCCGGCAGGGAGCTTGCGCGCGTCGTACCGCTCGCCCAGGTAGATGCCCGACTCGACGACGGGGCCGTCACCGTACGCGGACCAGTCAGGGCCGGTCGCGACCCAGCTGCTCGTGCCGTCCCCGTACTCGAGCAACAGCTGTCCGGCGAAGGCCGGCTGCTCGCCGTAGAACGGACGGGCGTTCTCGCGGAAGCCGAAGATCTCTGTGTACCAGCCGCCGGCGAGGGCCACCCCGAGGGCGTTCGTGCCGGGCACCAACAGGCTCGTGACGTCGGTCGTCTCGTGGATCAGGCGCGACTGGTACGTCGTCCAGCCGGGCTTGAGGATCTGGTCGTCGACCTCCGAGCCGTTCAGGAACGCCTGGTAGACGCCCTGCGCGGTTGCGTACAGTGTCGCGCGCTCCAACCCGGGGGCCACCTCGAACCGGGTGCGCAGCAGGACGGGCTGGGCAGAGCGGGAGGGAGCGGCCAGCCCGATGAACGGCGCCCGCCACTCGCCCTCTCCGAGGAAAGACGCCACCACAGGGTGCGCCTCGCTCCACTCGGACCACCCGTCAGGGCCCTGCACCCGTACCGTCAGAGTCCCACGCTGGCGGGGCGCGATGGCGGCGAACGGCCAGTCGACCAGCACCGACGCGTCACCGTCGAGCGTGACGTACGTGCGCGTCGCGCCGTCGTCCCACGCGAGTTCGGCAGCGGTCTGGCGCCACCCGGGAACGTCCGAGACGGTGACCCACGAGACGCGTGGTGAGGGGACGGGGACCTTCGGACCCGGCTGGTACTCAAGGCGTACGGAACCAACGACGGTGGGCATGACTCTCTCTTTCAGGGTGCTGCGAGGTGTGGACGGACTGGAACGTCAGCCCTTGACGGCGCCGGACGTCATCCCGGCGACGATCTGGCGGTTGAAGACGATGTACATGATCAGCATGGGGATCGTGATGACGAGGATGTTCGCGAACAGAAGGTTGAACGAGCTCTGGCTCTGGCTGATGTAGTTGAACAGCGTCAGCTGCACGGTCGCGTTCTGGCTGCCCGGCAGGAAGTACAAGGGGTTCTGGAAGTCGTTGAACACGAAGATCGACTGCACGACCACGATCGTGACGATCACCGACCGCAGCAGCGGGAAGACCACCTGGAAGAACAAGCGCAGCGGGCCGGCACCGTCCACGATCGCCGCCTCGTCGATCTCGCGGGGGATGCTGGCGATGAAGGCGCGCATCGTGAGCACCGTGAACGCCAGCCCGAAGGCCACTTCGACCATGATCAGCCCCGGGAGGGTCTTGAAGATGCCCAGGCTCTGCATCACCCAGATCGTGGGCACGACGGCAGGCGGGATGATGAGGCCTGCGAGCACGAGTGTGTTGATCAGTGGGTTCAGCTTCGACTTCCTCCGGTCGAGGACGTACGCGATCATCGATCCGAAGACCACCATGAACGTGACGCTGGCCACGGTCAGGATGGCCGAGTTGATGAACGCGATGATGAGCATGTAGTCACGCGACTGGAACACCGTGACGATGTTCTCCCAGAGCTGGAAGTGCGTGGGCCAGGAGAACGCGAGCTTGCTGGCGTCGTTCTGGTCCTTGGCCGCCATGGTGAAGATGAACGCGAACGGCACGATGAAGAACACGGTCGTGACGATGATGCCGATGATGCCGATCAGCCATCGGGTGGGCTTGCGCATGCTGATCACAGCACGGTCTCCCTTCTGTTCAGCCACCGAGACAGCGGGTAGATGATCGCGGTCACCACGATGAACAGGATCACGTTGCCCGCGGTCGACAATCCGTAGAAGCCTGCCTGGTAGTTCTTGTAGATCACTGAGGCGATCACGTCGGAAGAGAATCCAGGCCCGCCCTGAGTCGTGGTCCAGATGAGGTCGA
>DAIEHO010000288.1 GCA_027353565.1 Propionibacteriaceae bacterium | reverse complement strand
TGTTCGAGGTGGCCCTCACCCCCCGGCCACGGGCCGTGATGTGGCTGCAGCGCGTGGGCAGGCGGCCGCTGGCCATGTACCTGGCGCACCTGATCCTTCTCGCGCCGCTCACGCTCGGGCCTGCCGCCCTGTACGCGGGCGCTCCCCCGCCCGTGACCCTGCTGGAGGCCGCGCTCGTGGCGGGTGCCCTGGTCGCCCTGGCCCACGTGCTGGACCGCCGCGGCTCGGAGCGACGGATCTAGCCGTCGCCCTCCACGGGCGCGGCCACGGCTCGTACCGTCCTCACGCCGCTGACTCCGGCTACGAGGAGGCCGGAAGGACGTAGAAGTAGATCAGCAGGTAGTGAAGCAACGCGGCCAGGACGACCAGCACGTGCCAGATCTCGTGGAAGCCGAACACGCCGGGGACGGGGTTGGGCTTCTCGACGACGTAGATGCTGAAGCCCACCGTGTAGAGGACGCCTCCCACCGCCATGAGCACAAGGGCCGGCCAGGGGACGCTGGCCGCGACGCCCGCCAGCAGGGCCGCGATCCAGCCGAGCGTGATGTACAAGGTGTTGGTGACCCACTTCGGCACCCTGGTCCACACCGAACGCAGCACGATGCCCAGCACCGAGATCACCCAGACCCCGCCGAGCACCGTCCACCCGTACACGTTGCGGAACAGCACGAGGACCAGGGGTGTCGCCGTCCCGGAGATGAGCAGGAACACCGAGTCGTAGTCGATCGTGCGCAGGATCTCGTTGACACGGGGGCCGCGGTCGATGCCGTGGTGCAACGCGCTGGCGGTGAACAGGACGATGAGCGACAGGCCGTAGACGCTCAGCCCCACGGTCTTCCACGGGTCCCCCTGAGCGCTCGCCTGTGCGACGAGCAGACCGGTTCCGACGAGCGCGAAACACGCGGCGGCAAGGTGCGACGCTGCGTTGAACCGTTCATCGGTGACGTGGATGCTGCCATCCCGACTTCGTGGTACGTCTTCCATTGACTGCCTCACCCCTCGCCCTCGCCCGCCGCGGCCGGCCCCACAGCGGGGAGGAGATGAAGAGCATCGACCGGACCTGTCACGTATGAGTGTGCCCGTTCCTCGATCGCCTGGTCCTCCGCGGTCAGCCGAACCTCGTGCTGATGCAGGTGCTCCGACCAGGAGGAGACCATGAAGATCTCGACGTACGTGTTCGGGCGCTCGCCCATCCGGTACAGCTCCCAGCGGGTCGCGCCGCTGCGGGCAC
This sequence comes from Propionibacteriaceae bacterium, assembly GCA_027353565.1. Classification (GTDB taxonomy): domain Bacteria; phylum Actinomycetota; class Actinomycetes; order Propionibacteriales; family Propionibacteriaceae; genus Fen-668. The sequence goes on along the minus strand of DAIEHO010000288.1, from coordinate 4,865 downwards.
GGGAGCGGCGCATCTCCTCCATCGCCACCAGCCACGCGGCGACGTTCTCCGGCGGGACGACGTACTCGATCATCACCTGTACCGGCCCGGCGTCCGGTTCCGGCTCCCCGGTCAGCCGGGCCTCCGCCCAGTATGAGACGGGGCTGCGGTCCAGGTGGCCGCTCTCCGGGAACGTCCAGAAGAAGCCGACCACCCCGCCGAGCCCGACCAGCGCGGAGGCGATGCCGACGGACGCCTCGAGGCTGACGTGCTGCGCGATGAGGCCCCACACCGGGGACGCGAGGGCCTGCGCACCGCTGAACGTCATCATGTACACGGCGACCGCCCGCGCCCGCACCCAGCTCGGCAGGTACAGCTGGAGCTCCGCGTTGAGTGTGGCTGCGGTGGCCGTCCACCAGAACCCGAGGACGAACAACAGCGGAAGCGCCGGGACGAGCCCCGGGACGACCATGGTGAGCGCGAACGCGACGCCGTACACGACACCGGTGATGCTCAGCACGTTCTTCGCCGACACGTACCGGCTGATCCGGCCCATGCTGAACGCGGCGGTGATCGCACCGACCCCGAGCGCGGTGAACAGCAGCCCGTACCCGTCGGCGGCCAGCCCGAGCTTCCGGTTCGCGATCAGCGGCAGCAGCGCCCACATCGCCGTGGCGGGCGCCGCGAACACCGCGAGCCGGAACAGGATCAGCCGTACGACCGGCTCGTTGCGGACGTAGCGGCCGCCGGTGCGCAGCGCGGGGATGAACCGCTCGCGGGTCCTCGCGATGACGGCCGCCGGCCGCCGCCAGCGGACGAGCGCGACGACGAGGAACAACGTGCAGGCGGCGTTGATCGCGAACACGGGCGGGACGCCCCACAGCGCGATGACTGCGCCGGCGATCGCGGGGCCGATCGCCCGCGACACGTTGACGCTGACCATGTCGAGGCGGATGGCCGCCGCGATCTGGGTGCGCGGGACGAGCTCGGTGATCATCGGCTGCCAGGTGGACACCTGCAGGGCCATCCCCACGCCGATGGCGAACGTGAACGCGAGCAGCAGCGAGGGCGGTACGAGGCGCAGCCCTGTGAGCACGGACAGCAAGGTGGCGGCTGTGGCGAAGTACAGCTGCACCCAGATGAGCAGCCGGCGACGGTCGAAGGCGTCCGACAACACGCCTGCGGCAAGGGAGAACAGGACCATCGGCAGGGTGCCGGCGGTCTGCACGAGGCTCACGATCGTGGCTGCGTTGGGGTCGCTGATGAACAGCCACTGGGCCCCGACGTTCTGCGCCCAGAACCCGACGCTGCTCATCACGACGCCGAGCCACAGCCACCCGAAGCCGGGCGTACGGAACGGCGACAGCGGTCCGGACGACCCCTTCGCGTGCGCGACGACGCGAGTCGGGTCGGCCGCGCTGTCCTGGCTCACGTCAGGAAGGTACCGCTCACTCGCTCGTTCGCTCAGTGGTCCGCCCCCAGTCGTCTCAGTGGACTTCGTCCCTCGCCTCCGCGGACGGGTCCGCCAGGTCTGCCAGGTCTGCCGACAGTGTCAATCGGCGGCGCTGATGAGGTCTGACGCGGGCGCACTGGACCAGCTGGCGAGCAGGTTGAACGCCTCCGCGGACGGGCTGCCCGGCTCGGCGACGTACGCATTGAGGCGGAGCCCCTGGTCGGCCGTGATCTCCATCGACTCGTACGCCAGGGTCATCTCCCCGACGAGCGGGTGCTGGAAGCGCTTGACGCCCGTCCGGTGCTGTCTCACGTCGTGTGCGGCCCACAACGTACGGAACGTCTCGCTGCGGGTCGAGAGCTCCCCGACGAGCGCGGTGAGGCCCTGGTCGTACGGGTTCTCGCCGGCCAGCGTCCGCAGCAGGGCGGCCGACTCGGCGGCCACCTTCGGCCACTCGACGAAGAAGTCCTGCGAGCGGGGGTCGAGGAACACGAACCGCGCCACGTTGGGCCGGCCGGGCATCTCGAACACCGGTGCGTACAGGGCGCGGCCGAGCGTGTTCGCGGCGAGGATGTCGATCCGCGCGTTCCGCACGTACGCGGCGGTGTCGGTCATCGAGTCGAGCAGCCACTGCACCGGGGGTCGTACGGTCGGGCGGGTCTGGCGGCCCGAGCCCACCTTCGTGGACGAGGTCCGAGCCAGGTCGTGCAGGTGAGCCCGCTCGGCCTCGTCGAGGTGGAGCGCGTTGGCGACGGCGTCGAGAACCGACTGCGAGGCACCGCCGAGGTTGCCGCGCTCGAGCCGTACGTAGTACTCGACACTCACGCCGGCGAGCATGGCGACCTCTTCGCGGCGCAGGCCCTTCACACGACGGTTCCCTCCCCAGGCGGGAAGCCCCGCGTCCTCGGGGGAGAGGCGTGACCTGCGCGTGCGGAGGAACTCCGCGGCATCCTTCCTGACATCCATGGGTTGAACCTAGTCAGTGGTTCGGCGCAGTGACAGGCACTGGCGCTACCCCCCGTTGGTTGAAGGATGTTGGTATCACGCTGCGGACGAGGCGAACATGTCAGATGCCGCGCGCAAGCGTCCCGCCGCACAGATGCGTCCGGGTGCCGTCAGTCCACGTGCGACCGCGTGAACCGACCGTCCGAGGGCTGGGTCTACTTCTTGGTCCCCGATGCCTGCGCCGTGGAGGGCGCCGGCGTGGGTGTGTAGCCGTACTCGGTGGTCGGATGGGAGGCCACGAACGCGGCCATCGTGTCGGTCTGCAGTGCCTTGCCGAGCGCGGTGTTGCCGGCGACGTCCACGACGTCGGTCGACTGCCCCTGGACCGTCGCGAACCCGAGGATCGGAGCCTGGATCATGTGGATCTGGCTCGGGCTCGTGATGCCTGCCATGGACAGGGCGAGCGAGTAGATCACGTTGTTCGTCATCCCGGCGTCGACCGTCACGTACTGGCCGATCGTCGCGATGACGGCGTTCAGCTTGACCGGGTTCGCGAGCACGTCAGGCGTACCGATCTTGAGCGCGATCGCCTTGAGGAACGCCCTCTGGCGCAGCGTACGGTCGAGGTCGCCGTTCGGGAGCTCCTCGCGCTGACGCGAGAACGCCAGCGCCATGTAGCCGTCGGTGATGACCAGCGGCCCCTTCGGGAACTGGTACTTCACGCCCCGGTCGTCCACCGCGACCGAACCCACCGGGTTGTCGACGGTGACCGGGCCGATCTGGTCGACGAGCTTGACGAAGTCGGTGAAGTCCGTGACCACGACGTGGTCGATCCGTGCGCCGGTGAGCGCCTCGATCGTCGACACCGCCAAAGCCGAACCACCCCACGAGTAGCCGGCGTTGATCTTGGCCTTCCCGTTCCCGGGGATCGTCACCCACATGTCACGCGGGAAGGACACGAGATAGACCGACTTACGGTCGGCGGAGATGTGAAGGATGATGAACGTGTCGCTGCGGCCGGTGTCGGTACCGCGGCTGTCAGAGCCGATCAGCAGGATGTTCATCGCCGTGTACGTGGTGTTGTTGTTCACCACGGACGGAGGCCGGCTGCCGGTCGGCATGGCCGATGGCGCCCGCGAGATGCTGGTGACCGAGTTGTTGAGCTTGACCCCGAAGTAGCCGACCGCCGCCGCCATGGTCGCGAACAGCACCGCGATGGTGACGATCGCGATGCGGCCCCAGCGGACGCCCTGATGGGCTCGCCTCGGTCTGCCTCCACCAGGGCTGCCAACCGGGTCACCCTCGGGCCCGACAGCCCCGAACGGGGAGAACTGCCCAGACTCGTCCGACATCGCACCTCCATACGCGGAACACCCAGCACACCTAGGCGGTCAAGCCTACGGTGCTCTTGCTGTGTGTCGGCTGTGATTCGCCCATGACTGGGCGTCGGGCCCGTACAGCTCGGAGCCCCGGAACCGATGGCGGTTCCGGGGCTAACGGTACCGGACGACGCTCAGTCGAGCAGATCCGCGTACAGGGGGGTGGACAAGTAGCGCTCACCCCAGGACGGGATGACGACCACGATCGTCTTGCCCGCATTGGCAGGATCGGCCGCAAGCTCACCGGCCGCACGTAGCGCCGCACCCGACGAGATCCCGACCAGCAGGCCCTCTTCCCTGGCCGCACGACGGGCCCAGACCAGCGCGTCGTCGGAGGTCACCTTGATGATCCGGTCGATGAGGCCGGTGTCCAGGATCTCGGGGATGAAGCCCGCGCTGATGCCCTGGATCTTGTGCGGCCCCTTCGGCTCGCCCGACAGGACGGCCGACTCGGCCGACTCCACGGCGACGATCGTCACGCCCGGACGACGCTCCTTGAGCACCTGGCCGACGCCGGTGATCGTGCCGCCGGTACCCACGCCCGCGACGAAGAAGTCGACCTCACCCTCCGTGTCCGTCCAGATCTCCTCGGCGGTGGTGGCCTTGTGGATCGCCACGTTCGCAGGGTTGGTGAACTGGCTGGCCAGCACTGCGCCCGGGGTGTTCGCCACGATCTCCTTGGCACGGGCGTTGGCGCCGGGGACGCCCTCGGCGGCCGGGGTCAGGATGAGCTCGGCACCGAACGCCCGCAGGAGAGCACGGCGCTCCTTCGAGAAGCTCTCCGGCAGCACGATGATCGACTTGTAGCCACGGGCTGCCGCCACCCATGCGAGCGCGATGCCGGTGTTGCCGGACGTGCCCTCGACGATCGTGCCGCCGGGCTTGAGCGTGCCGTCAGCCTCAGCGGCGTCGATGATCGAGACGCCGATCCGGTCCTTCACGCTGGAGGCCGGGTTGTAGTACTCGAGCTTCGCCAGCACGATCGCCTGCGAGTCTCCGTACAGACGGTTGATCTTGACGAGCGGGGTGCGGCCGATCAGTGCGGTCGCGTCCTTGTAGTAGGCCATGGGATGTCTCTCTGTGTCAGGGAATGGTGTCGTGGGTCAGCG
>DAIEHO010000287.1 GCA_027353565.1 Propionibacteriaceae bacterium | reverse complement strand
GCGGCGACTGCCAGGGACCAGAGCATCACCTCTCCTCGCCGCGCTCGCCGACGTGGACGAGCTCCAGGTCGTACCGTCCACCGCAGGCCTCCGCATCACAACCGGCTTCCGCGACCCGGCCGCCGACGACCGCACGGTCTGCGCGGCTGCGGCATCGCCGGGGGTCGGCGTCGAGCCCCTGTCGACCCGCTACGTAGGGGGAGAGCCGCGGCCGGGTCTCGTGCTGGGCTTCGGTCGTATCGACGCCGAGCGGATCCCGGCCGCCTGTCCCGGCCGGCCGCTGCCATCCGACAGCACTGAACCGAGCGGGCTCAGCCGACGAGCCCCCGAAGCCAGGCGGCGGCCTTCTCGTAGTCGGACTCGCGGAAGCCCCTCTCGACGGTGGGTTCGACCTTGTCGGCCCGCGGGTACGAGCCGAGGAAGTCGACGCGCTTGCAGATCCGGTGGAGGCCCATGAGCGCCTCGGCCATGCGAGCGTCGGACAGGTGGCCCTCGGCGTCGATCGCGAAGCAGTACGAACCCATCCGCTCCTTGGTGGGGCGCGACTCGATGCGGCAGAGGTTCACCCCGCGGGACGCGAACTGCTCGAGGATCTCCAGCAGGGCGCCCGAGCGGTCCTCGCGCATGTACGCGACCAGGCTGGTCTTGTCATGCCCCGTACGGTCGGCAGGTGCCGCGGGACGTCCCACGAGGATGAAGCGGGTCACGGCGTCGGGGTTGTCGGCGATGTCCGAGGCGAGCGGCGTGAGGGAGTACATGTCTCCCGCCACCGGCGCGCACACCGCCGCGTCGAACGCCGAGTCCGGGCTCGCGACCTCCTTGGCGGCACCCGCGGTCGACCCGCGCTCCGTCACGGTGGCACTGGGCAGATGGGTGGCGAGCCACGTACGGACCTGTGCGGCCGCGTGCGGGTGCGTGACGACGCGCCGTACCTCCGCAAGCTGCGTACCCGGGCGCCCGTAGAGCCCGAACTGCACGCTGAGCAGGACCTCTCCGGTGATCACGAGCGGCTTGCCGGCGGCGAGGTTGTCGAGCGTCGCGGAGACGCCGCCCTCGACGGAGTTCTCGATCGGCACGAGACCGGCACGTACGGAGCCGTCTCGTACGGCATCCAGGGTGGCCGCGACGGACGGGAACGGCGTCGCGTCCTCGTCCAGCTGCAACGACAGCAGCGCCTGATGCGTGAACGTCCCCTCAGGGCCGAAGTATCCGAGCACCCGCTCAGGCTATCGGGCGTCGAGCCGCTCGGGCCGGTCACGGGCCGGCACGCGGGGCCTACCCCTGCGAGAGCGCGTCCATGAGGTCGATCATGAAGCGCGTGTCGTCCATGGAGAGGCGTTCCCAGCCGTTCGGGGCACCCAGGCCGGCAAGGAGCTCGGCCGCCTCGGGATCGGAGCTCATGGACTCGAGGCCGGCCCAGATCGCCTCGATGCTGCCGGCGATCGCCGGGCTGGCGAGGAACGAGTTCCGTACGACGTAGATCCTGCTCGCAGTGATGACGCGGAGCTGCTGCTTGACCATGGCCGACAGGTCGTCGTACGCGTCCTGGGGGAGGAAGCCCACCTGGACCTCGTCGCGCATGACCGCCTTCGCCACGAGTACGGGGTTCGGCTTGACCTGCAGCTCGAGGTCTGCCGGTCCCAGGTTCGCGGGCTCCAACAGGATCCGGCAGATCCGCTCGACGTCCGGAGCATCGGTCGACGCCACGGTGAGGTGCGAGGGCAGGTCCGCGAGCGTGTGGACGGGCCCGTCCGCCGACACGACGACCGACGCCTCCTTGGACACGCCGGACGGCGCCGCGATCGGAAGGTACCCGTGGTCGCGGACGAGCAGGGCGGTGTCGGCCGCGTTGGCGAACACGAGGTCCGCCTGATGGTTGGCGTACGCCTGGTGGAGGTCGGCGAAGTCGGTGTACACGGTCGCATGGAACGCCTCGCCGGTCATGCGCTGCACCTTGGTGTTGAGGATGAACCAGTCGGTGATGTTGCGGACGTTGACGTCGGGTGAGATCGCGAGCTGCCTGGTCATGTCAGACCCTCCTCCGCGCACATCGTGGCGTACACGTCGATCAGCTCTTCGACCTTGTCACGGCTCGGCTCCCGCCGGACCGAGGTGTGCCCCACGACCAAGCCGTCGACGATCTTGGGGATGACGGTGGCGTACACCCAGTAGTAGCCACCATCGCGGCGGAGGTTCTTCACGTAGCCGCTCCAGCGCCTGCCCATCACGACCGTGTTCCACAGGTCGGCGAACGCGGCCTTCGGCATGTCGGGGTGACGGAGGATGGAGTGCGGGGCGCCCAACATCTCGCTGCGGCTGAAGCCTGACATGTGGACGAACGCCTCGTTGCACATCGTGATGAGTCCCGCCGCGTCCGTCTGGGACACGATGAGCTCGCCCGTCGGGAACCTGGTCTCCACGTCTGTGACGAGGAGACGACGGGTCGTCCCGTCGAAGTACGTCCAGTGGTACTCGCGCCACTCGCCACGAACGTCCTCGGGGCGCATGTCCCGCATCTGGCTCACCCGAGCTCGCGGGCGAGGTCGCGGGCGGCGAGCTTCATCTCGTACAGGATCATGCCGAGCTTGGCATCACCGGTGGAGATCGCGGCGAGGACGGTGTCCTTGCCGGCGGCGATGATGACGACGTAGCCGGCGTCGCCCTTGACGAGCACCTGCTCCAGAGACCCGCGACGCAGCTCGTTGGTCGTCCGCGCGCCCATGGAGAGCGCGGCGGCGGCCATGGCCGCGACCCGGTCCTCGTCGGCACCCTGCGGCAGAGCGGAAGCCAGGGGGAGGCCGTCGAGTGTGACGAGCATGGCGCCCTCGACATCCTGTGACCGTCCCACAAGGCCCTGCAAAATGAAGAGGATCTGTTCGTTGCGTGACATCTGGTGGGGCTCCTCGTCGACGGAGTGGATCGGCGAGCTGAATATAGGACGTCCCTCAGGAGGCGACCGAGTGGATGGCAGCTCTCAAATCTCGCCCGGACCTCCACGACCGCCGTCGCTTCCCGGCCCCCGATGATCAGCGGCCGAGCATCCGAGGACGATCTGGGAGGATCCTTCGGTGAGGATTCCCAGGGCGACACGGTTCGCGTGGTTCGGCGCGGCCGCCGTGGCCGCGATCGCGGTCATCCTCCGCCCTGGGGCAACGTCCGTGGGACCGGTGCTGGCGGAGATCACCCACGACCTGGGTCTGTCGGCAGCGACGGCAGGCGCTCTCACCGCCCTCCCGGGGTTCTGCTTCGCGGTCGCGGGTGCGACAGCGGTCACGCTGTCGAACAAGCTGGGTACGGCTGGGGCGCTGACCCTCGGCGCGGCTGCGGCCGCCCTCGGCCTGATCGCCCGTTCGTTCGTCACCAACCAGGCCGCGTTCCTGTCCCTGTCGGTGCTCGCGCTCCTCGGCGCGGGGATGGGCAACATCCTCGTACCGGTCTTCATCAAGCGGTTCTACCCACGGCGACAGTCCGGGCTGATGATCGTGTACGTGCTGGGGCTGAGCACCGGCGCCACGGTGCCGGGTCTCGTGACACCGCTCTTCCTCACCAGCGCGAGCGGGTGGCGCAGCGCGCTCGCCGTCTGGGGGGTTGTCTCCGCGGCGGCCGTCGTTCCGTGGGTCGTGCTGACGGTTCGTGAACGGCGTACGACCGGCCTCTCTCTCGGGCCGCGGAGCAGCATCCTGTCCGTCGTCAGGTCGCGTCGCGCGCTCGGGCTCGCGCTGTTCTTCGGCATCCAGTCGATGCAGGCGTACGTGTGCTTCGGATGGCTCGCGCAGATCCTCCGCGACGCGGGCGTGTCGGCTTCGTCGGCCAGCCTGCTGATCTCGTACTACTCGGCCCTCGGCTTCCCCGCCGCACTCCTCATGCCGATCCTCGTCGCGAGGTCGCGCGACCTGAGGCCTTACGTGGTGGTCTTCTCGGTCCTGCTCGCCGCCGGCTTCGGGGGGCTGTGGCTCGCTCCCCTGTGGTCGCCCGTGCTGTGGGTGACGCTCCTCGGCGTGGCCGGGTTCTCGTTCCCCATGGCGCTGGCGCTCATCACGGCACGTACGCGCGACCCGCACGTGACAGGCGGACTGTCCGGGCTGACTCAGTCCGTCGGCTACATCTTCTCCGGCATGGGCCCCTTGGGAGTCGGCATCATCCACGAGGTCACCGGGGGCTGGGCAGTGCCGCTGATGCTCGTGGCAGGGTCCGCGGTCCTGCTGCTCCTCGGCGGCCTCGCCATCGCCCGCCCCGGCTATGTCGACGACGACCTCGCCCCCGCCAGCTGAGCTCGAGGAGAGAACCTGGCCAATCCGGGAGAGAACCTGGCCAATCGGGGAGAGAACCTAGCCCCATCCGGGAGAGAACCTGGCCCATCAGCAGCTGACCTCAGTCGACCAGTCCCTCGAAGAGCACGGTCGAGAGGTAGCGCTCGCCGAAGTCGCAGGTGATGGCGACGATGGTCTTGCCGGCGTTCTCGGGACGTGCGGCGAGGTCGAGGGCGGCCTTGAGGATGGCACCGGAGGAGATGCCCGCCATGATGCCTTCCTTGGTCGCCATGTCCCGGGCCACCGCGACCGCCTCGTCGGCGTTGACGGTGATGACCTCGTCGTACACGCTCCTGTCGAGCACCTCAGGGATGAAGTTCGCGCCCATGCCCTGGATCTTGTGCGGACCGGGGTTGCCGCCCGACAGCAGTGGCGACTCTGCCGGCTCGACCGCGACCACCCTGATCTCCGGGTTCTGCTCCTTGAGGTAGCGGCCGGCGCCGGTGATCGTGCCGCCCGTACCGATGCCGGAGACGAAGATGTCGACCGTACCGTCGGTCGCCCTCCAGATCTCCGGCCCCGTCGTCTCGTAGTGGATCCTGGGGTTGGCCGGGTTCTCGAACTGGCGGGCGAGGATCGCGCCCGGCCGCTCGGCCGCCACTGCCTCCGCGCGGGCGACAGCACCCTTCATCCCCTCGGAGGCCGGTGTGAGGATCAGCTCCGCGCCGAACGCCCTGAGCAGAGCTCGCCGTTCCTTCGACATCGACTCGGGCATCGTGAGAACAAGGGTGTAGCCGCGCGCC
>DAIEHO010000272.1 GCA_027353565.1 Propionibacteriaceae bacterium | reverse complement strand
AGGGGGCCAGGCGGCTCCCCCGTACGTGTCGGGGCGCCTCGCGCAGCACCCCGTTCTCGACCACCCTGTGGGCGAGTCATGCGCCCGGTGGGAGCCGGTCGAAGGCTCTCAGCAGGTGCGGGCCCGTGCGTACGCCGGGCTTGAGGAGGTCGGCGGTGTGGGCAGCCAGGAGGACCTGGGGTGGCGCACCCGGGCCCGGGTGGGCCCGAGAGCTCCTACTCCCCCGAGGCCCTGCGGTGCTCGCGCAGGTCCGCCTCCAGGCCTTCGTCGGCCGTGACCGGAACGACGGGTCCAGGCGCCTGAGGGGCGCTGAGGTCGATCGTCCGTACGGTCCGTGGCGTGACCGGGCGGGACACGTACGTGATCGGGGTGACCGGGATCGGGTCCCACAGGCTCATCGTGGGTACGGGTCCTGAGATCTCGATCGAGTGCTCATGCTCGGCGAGGAGGTCGTCGATGCCCAGCGCCGGCGGAAGCGCCACGGCGATGGTGTCCTCGTCGTCGGCCAGCTCGATGTCGGCGAGCTTCGCATCGAGGCGTCGGTAGACGAGGCCCATGCTCCACTTCGAGGCGAACAGCCACGCGACGAGGGAACCGCCCCCGACGGCCACCGTCCACCAGCGCGTCAGCCCGAAAGCCGTAGTCACCCCGAGAAGGATGACCGACAGCACGAGGAGGAGGAGCACCCGGCTCCGGCGCCGAGCCGCCCGCTGGGACCGTACGTGCAGCTCTCGCCTCAGCGCTGCTCGCAGCAGCGGGGTCGAGACATCAGCGGGTTCGGCGGTGTCCGTGTCCTCGCTGAAGTGGAGCAGCTTCGCGTCGTCGGTGAAGTTCAGCGTGTGCTCGACGTCGATCGGCGTCTGGTCACGATGGCTGAGGTACCAGGGCACGAGGTAGACCAACCACGCGGCGACGAGGCCGCCGAAGATCAGCCCAGTAGTGCCCATGCGGACGAATGTACGGCAACCTCCTACGGGTCGGACGAGGTGCCACGCCGAGGATCGAGAATCCCACCAGACTCATGCGTCACATGCGTCACGGACTGCTCAGTCGCGACGCGGAACCCCAGGTCCCAGGCGAGCCCACATGCCGTCCGGCACCTCCTCGGCGTTCAGCGCGAAGCACTCATGGTCACGCCAGTCGCCGTCGATGTGCAGGAACCGCGGGCGTATGCCCTCGTGGCGGAACCCCAGCTTCTCGACCACACGCAGCGATGGGGTGTTCTCGGGCCGGATGTCGATCTCCACGCGGTGCAGGCGCATGGTCTGGAAGCAGTAGTCGCTGGCCAGGGCGACGGCTGCAGGGATGATCCCGCGGCCCGCCCAGCGCTCGTCGATCCAGTAACCGATGCTCGCCCAGCGCGCCGCCCCGTACCGGATAGCCGAGACGGTGAGCTGCCCGGCGAGCTCCGGCCTGCCGTCGCCCGTCGGGTCGAACCAGACGAGCCACGGCAGCATCTCGCCACGCCTCGCCTCGTACGTGAACTGGCCGATCATCGACCGCGCCAGCAGCCGCTGACCGCCGGGCGGGGTGGTGGCGTCCCATGTCCGCAGCCAGGCGGAGTTGCGACGGCGCATGCGGTCCCAGGCCCGGACGTCGCGGCGGCGGAAGGGCGCCAGCGTGACGCCGGCGTACGAGATCGTGGCGGGCCAGCGGTGGTCCGCCGGATACGTGGGGCCGGACATGGCCAGAGGCTTCAGTCGTCCAGCAGCCAGATGTCGACCTCGTCACCAGCCGCGACGAAGTCGGTGTCCGGACCCAGCAGCACAAGGGCGTTCGCCTGAGGCAGCTCACTCACGAGGAGCGGGCCGTGGGGAGCGCCGATGAGGGACACGACCAGTCCGGCCGCGTCCTCGGTGGCGAGCCCGCGACGAAGCTCGAGCACCCCGAGCGTCGAGGTCATCCCCATCGCAGCCTTGGCCACGTACGTCTCTGGCAGCACCGGCTCGGCACCCATGAGCTTCAGGATCGCTGGTCTTACGAACGCCTCGAACGCAACGAACGCGCTCACCGGCTCGCCGGGCACCATGATCACGGGCACCTCGTCGTCGCCGAGGAGGCCCACCCCCTGCCACCCGCCGGGCTCGAGAGCGACCTCGGCGATGTCGTACGGGCCGAGCTCGTGGACCGCCGTCGCGACGACGCTGCCCGTCCCGTTCGCGAGCCCTCCACTCACCACGATGAGGTCTGCGCGGATCTGCTGGTCGGCCAGCAGCTGCCGCACCTCCGCGGCGTCGTCGGGGACGATGCCCACGCGCCACACCTCGGCGCCGAGCGCCTTGGCGCCCGCCGCCAAGAGGTTGGAGTCCGCGTCGAACTTCTCCCCAGGACCCAGGGCACGACCCGGTGCCGCGAGCTCGCTGCCGACGGCGACGACGACGACGCGGGGCCGTGGCCGGATGATCACCTTGTCGATACCGCTGGCCGCCAGGACCGCCACGAGCGACGGCGTGAGCACGGTGCCCTTCTCGACGAGGAGGACACCTTCCTCGATGTCGGACCCCTCCTCGCTGACGTTCTGGCCGCGGAGGGCGGTCGCGGAGATGGTGACGCTCTCCGTACCGCCGTCCGTGATCGCCGAGGCAACGACGGTGTCTGCACCTATGGGAAGCCCTTGCCCGGCGCGGATGATGCGGGCGGTCATCTCCGGCAACGCTTCGTCGACGGTCCAGACCTGGCCGTCGACCGGGAGCCGTACGGGGGTGCGGGCCGTCGCCCCGCGGACGTCGGCGGCACGAACGGCGTAACCGTCGACTGCGGCCGAGTCGAAGCACGGTACGGGGGACTCGGCATGGATGCTCTCACTCACCTGGAGCCCGACCGCGTCGACGAGGGCCATGCCGAAGGGCATCAGCGGCTGGATGAGGCTGAGGAGGAACTCGCGGTGGGCGGCCATGCTGCGTGAGGGACCGAGATCGGGCGCAGGCGTCGGCAGGGACGGCCACACCGTCTCCCGCAGTGGCGCACGCTCATCGGCCTTTCGACGGAACAACGGCATGCTCCTTACGATAGGTCAATGGCCTCACCGACACCGGGCGCCGAGCGGGAGAACCGGAAAGTCGTCCAGCCCGCCAAAGCAGCCATCAGGGTGTCCGTCAGGGCCTCGCGGATGGCTCGCACGCCCGCCGACCGGCTCGCCGACGACCGGGCGCGTACGGCGCTGGTGCTTGCAGCGCTGGGGTCGTGGATGCCCCGTGTGGTGGCCGCGTACGCCAGCGTCGGGGCCGAACCCGGCACTGCGGAGCTCGTCCGAGCGCTCGCCTCTCGCGGGGCGACTGTGCTGCTGCCGGTGCTGTCCGTCGGGGTCGCCGGGCAGGACAGGGTTGCCCGGTGGGCGGTGTACGAGGGGCAGGAGCGGATGCGCAAGGGCCTTCAGGGGATCCCTGAACCCACCTCAGAGCCGCTCGGGGCTGATGCGATCGGGCGGGCGGAGCTCGTCGTGATGCCCGGCATCGCAGGCACCGCTTCGGGCGACCGGCTCGGGACGGGGGGAGGCTGGTACGACCGGGCGCTGGTCGGCACCAGCTCGCCACGCTGGATGCTTCTGAACGACGACGAGCTGTACGAGGCGGTGCCGCTCGACCCGTGGGACCTGCCGGTGACGACGATCGTGACGCCGACGCGCGTGGTGCGCTGCTGCTGACCGTACGGTCCCACCGGGAATCCAGGGCCCAGCTGCGGCGTTGAGCAGGCTGTACCATGTCCAGGGTCCAGCCGCCACTTTGCGCGGCCAAGCCCATACGCCCTAGTGAAGGATCAGCAGATGCCCACGTACCAGTACCGCTGTGTCGACTGCGGCAGCGAGCTGGAGACCGTGCAGAAGTTCTCCGACCCCTCGCTGACGGAGTGCCCGGAGTGCGACGGCACGCTGCGGAAGGTCTACTCGGCGGTGGGCGTCGTGTTCAAGGGCTCCGGCTTCTACGCGACGGACAACCGGACGAAGGGCAAGGCTGCCGCCGCGACCCCGGGCAGCTCGTCCGAGAAGTCGTCGGGTTCCGAGACGTCGTCGAGCGGGACCGCGTCGTCGTCGACGTCCGACGCCGGCTCCTCGTCGAAGCAGTCGACCTCGTCGACGACCACTGCCGCCTGAGCACAAGCCCGGTCGAAGCAGTCGGAGGCGACAACAGGTCCTGCGCGATCCCATGATCCGCGCCCGCGACGACCAACGCCTCCAAGGCCACCGACGTGCTCGTTGAGCGCGGCCCGGGAGACCCATGTGACATGGGATCGGTGGGACGACCCTCGCGCCGGTGCGTTCCGCTGCCGGTACGAGTCGTATCTCACCGACCGCCTGTCCGGCCGTGACAAGGCCACGTGCCGCACGACGGACGCCATCAGCGTCGAGGACCGGGCCGGAACGAGACTCTCCACAGGCAGATTCCTTGGCACGGCACCTGGGGACAGCTGACGCATCAGCCCGTGCGTCGACCACTGTCCGGGGTGTGGACCTCCGGAAAGCTCATCAGTCTCATCCGCTGGCACCGGCGCGGGATCGCTGCCGTACTGGCTGGCGTGACAATGTTCGCCGCCCTGTCGGCGGTGACAGGCAAGGACACCGCCGACCTCGTCAGCGTCGTCGTGGCCACCCACCTGGTGACCGCCGGCTCCACGGTGACCGGCACCGACGTCAGACTCTCGCGCCTGCCGAGGCAGGCGGTGCCCGACGGTGCCCTCACCCACACCGGCGACGCGGTCGGGAAGGTGGCGGGGACCGGCTTGCGATCGGGGCAGATCCTCACCGATCTCACGCTGGTGGGTGGCACGACCACCGATGGCTCGGTCGTGCTGAGCGTCAAGCTCGACAACCCCGAGCTCGCAGCACTGGCGCCACCTGGAACACGAGTGACGCTCTACGCAACGACCTCGGCTCAAGCGGTCGCCTCGCACGTGCTCGTGGTGGCCGTCCCGGCGGCCGGCAGCGGGAACGTTCTCAGCGGGTCGACCGCCACGGTGCTGCTCGTACGGGTGACGCCCGACGAGGCCGGAGCCATCACGATGGCGATGTCGTCGTCGACTCTCACGCTCGCGATCGGTTGATGGCGGAACCGTCAGGCCCAGCGCTTCGATGTGGTGCCGGATCACGCCGAGCACCGGTGGGCGGTCAGTGCCGTTCGAGGTCTGAGTTCGTGCGGCCGGTGAGCACGGACTCGTTCTGGGTCGCGGTCGGCCGCCGGCGACGGTCTGCGGCGGCGTCGTCGACCTTGACGAGCA
>DAIEHO010000271.1 GCA_027353565.1 Propionibacteriaceae bacterium | reverse complement strand
TCGACCTGCTGCGCGCCATCACGGACGTCGAGTCCGTGAGCGGGAACGAGAAGGCGCTCGCCGACCTCGTGGAGGAAGCGCTGCGCGCGATCCCGCACCTTGACGTCGTCCGCGACGGCGACGCAGTTGTCGCGCGGACGCACCTCGGGCGCCCCGAGCGTGTCGTCATCGCCGGGCACCTCGACACGGTGCCGGTTGCGGGCAACCTGCCGAGCAGCCGCCGTGTCGTGGACGGCGAGGACCGCGTGTACGGGCGGGGGACGTGCGACATGAAGGGTGGCGTCGCGGTCCAGCTCGCAGTCGCCGCCGCCGTACCCGAGCCCGTCCGGGACGTCACGTGGATCTTCTACGACCACGAGGAGGTGGACGCCGAGCGCAACGGGCTCAACCGCCTCTCGCGCACCCGCCCTGAGCTCCTCACGGCCGACCTCGCCGTGCTCATGGAGCCGACGGCCGCGGCGATCGAGGGGGGCTGCCAGGGCACGCTGCGTGTCGCTGTGCGCACCTTCGGTGTCGCCGCCCACTCGGCACGGTCCTGGCTCGGCAGGAACGCCATCCACGGTGCGGGTGAGGCGCTGCGCCGGCTGGAGTCGTACGAGCCGGCCCAGGTCCTCGTCGACGGGCTCCTGTACCGCGAGGGCATGAACGCGGTGGCCATCACCGGAGGCATCGCGGGCAACGTCGTCCCGGACCGTTGCGAGGTCGTCGTCAACTACCGCTTCGCCCCCGACAAGGACGAGGCTGCCGCGCTCGCCGAGGTGACGCGTCTGTTCGACGGCTATGACGTGGAGCTGCTCGACCTGGCGCTCGGCGCGCGCCCCGGGCTCGACCAACCGGCCGCGACGGCGTTCGCCACTGCCGTCGGGGGCGTGCCGCGGCCCAAGTACGGCTGGACAGACGTCGCACGCTTCTCGGCGTTCGGCGTCCCCGCTGTCAACTACGGGCCGGCCGACCCCAACCACGCGCACGCGGACGACGAGCATTGCCGCGTCGAGGACCTGTACGTGTGTCGCGACGCGCTCGTCCGCTGGCTCACGGCCTGACGGATCGCCCCGGAACGGTACGCTCGTGACCGTGCCCAAGGAGTCGAAGACCCAGAACCAAGGCCCGGTGATCCGGCGACGTTCGGACCGTCAACCGACGACCACCGACCAGCGTCTGCTGTCCAGCAAGGGCGCGACGGACTGGGTCCACAACGACCCGTGGCGGGTGCTGCGCATCCAGGCGGAGTTCGTCGAAGGCTTCGGCACGCTCGCGGAGCTCGGCCCTGCAGTCAGCGTGTTCGGCAGCGCGCGGACGAAGCGCACGCACCCCATGTACGCGGCGGCCGAGACGATCGGCCGCCGACTCGCCGAGGAGGGGCTCACCGTCATGACCGGCGGCGGCCCCGGCGTCATGGAAGCTGCCAACAAGGGAGCGGCGAAGGCGGGGGGCACCTCGGTCGGTCTCGGCATCGAGCTGCCTTTCGAGCAGTCGCTCAACAAGTACGTGACGTTGGGGATCAACTTCCGCTACTTCTTCGCGCGGAAGACGATGTTCCTCAAGTACTCGCAGGGTTTCGTCGTCATGCCTGGCGGTTTCGGCACGTTCGACGAGCTGTTCGAGGCCGTCACGTTGTCGCAGACCCGCAAGGTGACGCAATTCCCGATAGTGCTGTTCGGCAGCGAGTACTGGACGCCGATGCTCACGTGGCTCAAGGAGACGGTCCTTGTCGGCGGGTACATCTCCGACGACGATCTCGACATGCTGCACGTCACGGATTCGGTGGAGGAGACCATTCAGGCGATGCTCACTCCCGTACCGCCCCTGGCACCCCACGATCCGAACTAGGAGGACCTGGCGATGGAATGGTTCCTTGCCGCGCTGGCGATCGGCGTCGTGGGCCTGGCCGCAGCGGCGTCCACGGGGCGCTTCGGCGAGATGCCCGACGTCGTCGACGACCGCGTCCACCCGTCCGTCCCGGAGACAGGACCACTCACCGGCGACGACGTCCGCGACATTCAGTTCGCCGTCGTGCCGAGGGGCTATTCGATGGAACAGGTCGATGCTTTGCTGCAGCGTCTCGCGTCGCAGATCGATCGCGAGGAAACCGCGAGGCCCGTCGTGGCGAACCCTGGTCCCCGCGACCTGGAATAATGGTCAGCGATACGGATACGAAAGGGAGACGCGATGGCCGCGATGAAGCCGCGAACCGGTGATGGACCCATGGAGGTCACGAAGGAGGGCCGCGGAATCGTCATGCGCGTTCCCGTCGACGGGGGAGGACGTCTCGTCGTCGAGCTCAACGCACAGGAGGCGACCGACCTTCTCGAGGCCCTGCGTGGGGTCGTCGGCTGAGACCTCGTTCCACACGTCACAGCGCCCGCCCGGATCGCTCCCGGCGGGCGCTGTTGCGTGTCAGCGTGCCTTGTACGCGGCGATCGCCTTCTCGTACACGTCGACGGTCTGCGCCGCGATCGCGGCCCACGAGAACTCGTCGATGCAGCGCTTCCGGCCGGCAAGCCCCATCGCGCGGGCGCGGTCGGGGTCCCGGGTCAGCGCGTTGATCCCCGCGGCGAACGCCTGCTCGAAGTCTGCGATGTACGCTCCCTCGCCGGCCCTGTCCGGGTCGTACGGCACCAGCAGCCCCGTCGTTCCGTCCACCACGACCTCGGGGATGCCCCCGACCGCTGACGCCACGACGGCCGTCTCGCACGCCATCGCCTCGAGGTTCACGATGCCCAGCGGCTCGTAGATGGACGGGCAGGCGAACACGGTCGCATGGGTGAGGACCTGGCGCACGGACTCGCGCGGGAGCATGTCGCGCACCCAGATGACCCGGCCCGGCCGCGCCGCCTCGAGCTCGCTGAACGCCGCGTCGAACTCGGCGGCGATCTCCGGGGTGTCGGGCGCCCCGGCCAGCAGCACGAGCTGAGTGTCGGGGTCGAGGTCCCGAGCCGCCCGGACGAGGTGGACGAGGCCCTTCTGGCGTGTGATACGGCCGACGAACACAACGACCGGGTGGCCGCGGTCGATCCCCAGGGAGTCCACCACGTCGGTACGGGTGTCGGGCCTGAACTCGGCGGGATCGATCCCGTTCTTCACGACGTGGATCCGTGACCGGTCCACGTTCGGGTACGCAGCCTGGATGTTCGCGATCATGGCCTCGCTGACGGCGATCACCGCGTCCGCCTGCTCGTACGCGGTCCTCTCGATCCATGAGCTGACCCGGTAGCCGCCACCCAGCTGCTCCGCCTTCCAGGGCCGGTCAGGCTCGAGCGAGTGCGCGGTGACCACGGTCGGGACGTCCAGCAGACGTCCCGCGATGATGCCGGCGAACTGGGCGTACCAGGTGTGTGCGTGGATGACGTCGACCTCGGGGACGGCGGCAGCCATCGACACGTCGGCGCCCAGCACCCGGAGCGCCGGGTTGGCCCCGGAGGGGTAGTCCTCCGCGTGGGCGACGGCCCCCTCGCGCGGCTCTCCCATGCACTGGACGTCAACCAGCTCGCACAGCTTCTCGAGCTGCGGGACCAGCTGGCCGACATGGACCCCAGCGCCGCCGTAGATGTACGGCGGGTACTCGCGGGTGAGGATCGAAACTCGCAGACTCATGAGCGGGAGCCTGCCACAACCCGACGTTTTCTTGGGCCTGTTGGGTAGACCTTTCGTGAATCCTCCGCGAATCAACGTCCGTTGTGTTGGTGGTCTCACTAGTGTGTCGTCATGGTAACGAGGCCGAACGCGCTGTCCATCGTGCTCGCAGGTGGCGAAGGCAAGCGGTTGATGCCGCTGACAGCCGATCGGGCCAAACCCGCCGTACCGTTCGGGGGCACCTACCGGCTCATCGACTTCGTCCTGTCGAACCTGGTCAACTCGGACCTGCGCCGGATCGCCGTGCTGACCCAGTACAAGTCGCACTCCCTCGACCGGCACATCTCCTTGACGTGGCGCATGTCCGTGCTGCTCAACAACTACGTGACATCCGTCCCTGCCCAGCAGCGCACAGGCAAGCAGTGGTTCCAGGGCAGCGCCGACGCCATCTTCCAGTCCATGAATCTCATCGACGACGACCAGCCGGACTACATCGTGGTGTTCGGCGCCGACAACATCTACCGGATGGACGTCGAGCAGATGCTCGAGGCCCACATGGACTCGGGTCTGAGCTGCACGGTCGCCGGGATCCGGGTCCCGCGCGCCTCCGCGTCGGAGTTCGGCATCATCGACGCGGGTGCCGACGGCAAGATCCGTGAGTTCCTCGAGAAGCCGGCCGACCCGCCCGGGCTGCTCGACTCGCCGGACGAGTCGTTCGCGTCCATGGGCAACTACATCTTCTCCACGGACGCGTTCGTGGAGATGCTGCGGGCGGACGCCGCGGACGAGACCTCACGCCATGACATGGGTGGCAACATCATCCCCGCGTTCGTCGACGCGGGCGAGGCGCAGGTGTACGACTTCACGACCAACGCCGTCCCGGGAGCCACCGACAAGGACCGCAACTACTGGCGTGACGTCGGCACCATCGATGCGTACCACGAGGCCCACATGGACCTCGTCTCGGTCGTGCCCGACTTCAACCTGTACAACCGGAAGTGGCCGATCTGGACGAGCCAGGTGCAGGTGCCCGGCGCGAAGTTCACGTTGCGCGGTACAGCTGAGGACTCGATCGTGGGCGCCGGCTGCATCATCTCCGGCGGCGACGTCGACAGGTCCGTCCTGAGCCCGAACGTGCTCATCGAGAAGTGGGCCAAGATCGAGGAGTCGGTCATCTACTCGGGCAGCCGGGTCGGTCGCAACGCGGTCATCCGTCGCGCGATCCTCGACAAGAACGTCATCGTGCCGGAGGGTGTCGAGATCGGCGTCAACCACGACCACGACCTGGCCCGCGGGTTCTACGTGTCCGACGAGGGCGTCACAGTGGTCCCGAAGAACATGAAGATCAGCCAGGACTGAACAGCGCCTGTACGGGCTGCAGTCAGTGCTTGACTGCAGCCAGGATCCCGTCGCCGACGGGCAGGAACACCGGTGTGAGGTCGTCCATGCCGGCGACGGCCTCGAGCACGTCGCGCGTGATGAGCGTCTCGTCCTCCTCGTTCGTCGGGTCGGCGACCGTGCCCCCGAGCATCGCGTGCGAGAGGACGAGCACGCCGCCGTGGCGGAGCAGCCGGATGGCCTGTTCTAGGTGCTCGTGCGCGTCGATGGTCTCGCCGGCGATCAGCACGAGGTCGTACGCGCCGTCGCTGAGCTTGGGAAGCACGGTGAGGGCCGCCCCGGCGATCGTCCGGAGGCGCTGGGCTCGGATCCCGGTGCCGGCGATGATCCGGCGAGCGACGTTCTGGTACTCGGCCTCGGGGTCGATCGTGGTGAGTACGCCGTCCGGGTGCATCCCATCAAGAAGGGCCAGCGAGGCGACGCCGGCGCCTGTGCCGATCTCGACGACTGCCTTGGCGGCCAGGACGCGCGCGAGGAACGTCAGGGTCTGGGCCGCCCCACGGCTCGGGGACACCAGGCCGAGGTCGGTGGCGGCGGCGCGGGCTGCCATTCCGGCGGGGGACTCAGGGACGTAGTCCTCCGTGAAGGCCCAGGCGGCGGGCTTGGGGGCGTGCTTGCCGGAGATCGCGGCGGCTGTGGGACTCACGGTGCTCAGCGTAGTGGCACAGGGCCCTACGATGAGCCCCATGAGTCACACGGTCAGTGCCGAGATCGTCGCAAACGTGTTGTCGGTGGACGTCGCGGTGGGGGATGCTGTGGGTCCCCTGGACTCGGTGGTCCTGCTGGAGTCGATGAAGATGGAGATCCCTGTGCTGGCTGATGTCACCGGGACTGTGATCGAGA
>DAIEHO010000265.1 GCA_027353565.1 Propionibacteriaceae bacterium | reverse complement strand
GTCGACAGCAAGTACCGACTGGTCCTGTTCGCCGCCAAGCGGGCCCGCCAGATCAACGCGTACTACTCGCAGCTCGCCGAGGGCCTTCTCGAGAACGTCGGGCCGCTGGTCGACACCTCGCCGCAGGAGAAGCCGCTCTCGATCGCGCTCCGTGAGGTCAACGCGGACGTGCTCGAGTGCACCCAGATCGATCCCGAGGCTGAGGCTGCCGCCCGGGCCGAGGCTGTCGCCGACCCGGACTTCGTCTTCGGCGACCCCTTCGGCGACGCCGAGCTCTGAGTCGGCTCGCCCCGCCATGAGCCGGATCGTCCTGGGCGTGTCCGGCGGCATCGCTGCATACAAGGCGTGCGAGGTCCTTCGGCGGCTGCGTGAAGCCGGGCACGACATCACGGTCGTGCCCACCGAGAACGCGCTCCGGTTCGTCGGAGAGACGACGTTCGCCGCCCTGTCCGGTCGGCCCGTGGCGACCGACGTGTTCACGGGGGCCTCAGGGATCCCGCACGTACGGCTCGGGCGTGAGGCAGATCTCGTTCTGGTCGTGCCTGCGACAGCGGACCTCATCGCACGGCAGGCGGCGGGTCGTGCCGACGACCTGCTCACGAACGTGCTGCTGACCGCCACCTGCCCCGTGCTCCTCTGCCCGGCGATGCACACGGAGATGTGGCAGCACCCCGCCACTCGCTCGAACGTCGAGACGTTGCGTGGTCGTGGAGTGGTGGTGCTCGACCCCGCATCCGGGCGGCTCGCCGGAGCAGACTCCGGCGTGGGACGCCTGCCGGAGCCGGCAGAGATCACCGAGACCGCCCAGACCCTGTTGGACGCCGACGTGGCCGGACGCGCCTCCGGTCACGACCTGGCCGGCCTGGCCGTCGTGGTGAGTGCCGGCGGGACACGCGAAGCAGTCGACCCGGTGCGCTTCGTCGGCAACTCCTCCTCAGGTCGGATGGGCGCCGAGATCGCGCGTGCCGCGGCTCTGCGCGGGGCCCGTGTCACTCTTGTCGCCGCGCACCTGGCCGTACCGCCCCCGTCGTCGGTCGAGGTCCGCCGCGTCTCGACGACCGCTGACCTGGCGGTGGCCATGACCGAGCTGGCGACGGACGCCGACGTCGTGGTTATGGCCGCGGCCCCTGCGGACTTCACACCGCGGACGACGGCGACCGCGAAGCTCAAGAAGTCGGGTGACGCCGGGATGACCCTCGAGCTCGTCCAGACGCCGGACGTCCTCATGAGTCTCACCCGGTCACGCCACGCGGGACAGACGATCGTAGGTTTCGCTGCGGAGACACTTCCCGACGAGCAGTCGCTCGCCCGGGCCGGTCACGCGAAGCTGATGCGCAAAGGGGCCGACCTGCTCGTCGTCAACGACGTGTCGGACCACAAGGTGTTCGGGATGCCGGACAATAGGGTTCTGATCCTGGACGCCGCCGGTGTCGTGGATCGCGTGGCGGCCAGCAAGGCTGTCGTCGCACATCGGATACTCGACGCGGTGCTCACTCATCGCGCCACTGCCTAAGGAGCGTAAGTGCCTCGTCTGTTCACGTCGGAGTCTGTCACCGAGGGCCATCCTGCCAAGGTCGCCGACTCGATCGCCGACTCCGTCCTCGACGCACTGGTCGCCCAGGATCCCAAGAGCCGTGTGGCTGTCGAGGTCCTCGTGACGACCGGTCTCGTGGTCGTCGCGGGAGAGGTGACGACGGAGGCGTACGCGGACATCGCGAAGATCGCCCGTCAGCGTGTGCTCGACATCGGCTACACCTCGAGCGACATCGGGTTCGACGGCGAGTCCTGCGGCGTCATGGTCGCGCTCGGCAGCCAGTCCCCGGACATCGCCCAGGGGGTCAACGCGGCCGAGGAGCATCGCGCCGAGGGGTCGGCCGACGACAACGACTCCCAGGGCGCCGGTGACCAGGGTCTCATGTTCGGGTACGCGTGCTCGGACACCGCCAGCCTCATGCCGCTGCCCATCGACATCGCGCACCGGCTCAGCGAGCGGCTCACCGCCGTTCGTCGCGGCGGCGAGCTCGACTACCTGCGCCCCGACGGCAAGACCCAGGTCACCATCGCCTACGACGGCGACGTTCCCGTCGCGATCGACACCGTCGTCGTGTCCACGCAGCACCGCGCGGATGTCGCCCAGTCGCAGATCAAGGCCGACGTCCAGCGTCTGGTCATCGACCCCGTGCTCGCCACGTACGAGCTGGCCCGCCCCCAGCTCAAGGTGTACGTGAACCCGACCGGGTCGTTCGTCGTCGGCGGCCCCATGGGAGACGCCGGTGTCACCGGACGCAAGATCATCGTCGACTCGTACGGCGGCATGGCCCGCCACGGGGGCGGCGCGTTCTCCGGCAAGGACCCCTCGAAGGTGGACCGCTCCGCGTCGTACGCCATGCGCTGGGTCACGAAGAACGTCGTGGCCTCGGGCCTCGCGAGCCGGTGCGAGGTGCAGGTCGCGTACGCGATCGGTCGCGCCCACCCGGTCGGCCTGTACGTGGACTGCTTCGGGACCGAGAAGGTTCCGCTCGACCAGGTCACGGCGGCCGTCGAGACCGTCTTCGACCTTCGCCCGGCTGTCATCATTCGCGAGCTCGACCTGCTCCGCCCGATCTACTCGCTCACCACGAACTACGGCCACTTCGGCCGGGAGTTGGGCGAGTTCGGGTGGGAGAGGACCGACCGGGCTGATGCCCTCGCGCAGGCTGTCAAGGGGTAGGCCTTGGACCTGCCGGTCGCACGCGTCCAGGTGGATGTCGGGCTGCCGCATCTCGACAGGCTGTTCGACTACTCGGTCCCCGAGGCCCTTGAGCACGCCGCGCTGCCGGGTTCGCGCGTACGGGTGAGGTTCGCGGGGCGGCTCGTGGACGGGTACGTCATCGAGCGGGTCGCAGAGAGCGACCAGTCACGCCTCGCGGAGCTCTCGAAGAGCCTGTCGGACGAGGTCGTGCTCCCGACCGAGACGATCGAGCTCGTACGGGCTGTGGCCGACCACTACGCCGGGACGTTCTCCGACGTGGTGCGGCTGGCCGTCCCGTCACGGCACGCAGCGACCGAGAAGGCCGAGGCCAAGGCGCTGTCGCCCCAGCCCGACCCTGACGCGGCGCCCGGTCCGTTGGCGGCGTACCCCGACGGTGCCGGCTTCCTCACGGCTCTCGCGGGCGGCGGGTCGCCGCGCGCGGCCTGGACCGTCGTACCGGTCGCGTCGCCGACGGGCGACTGGGCTGAGGGTTTCGCGGCCGCCGCGGCGGCGTGCCTGGCCTCCGGGAGGTCGGTCGTCGTCGTCGTACCCGACGTCAAGGACATCGCACGCGTGCTCCCCGCTGTCGAGCGGCGGGTCGGTAGGGCGGTCGTCGTCCGTCAGTCCGCCGACCTCGGTCCCTCGGCGCGCTACAGGGCGTTCCTGCGTGGGCTGAGAGGGCAGGCCCGTGTGGTGGTCGGGACACGCTCCACGGTCTTCGCGCCCGTCACCGAGCTGGGCCTGGTCTGCGTCTGGGATGACGGCGACGACCTGCTCAGCGATCCGCACGCCCCGTACCCCCATGCCCGCGACGTGGCCGCCATCCGCGTCACGCAACGCGGTGCCGGGTTGCTGCGCGCCTCGTACGCGCGGACCGCCGAGGTCCACTCCTGGGTGGCGCGCGGGTGGCTGCACCCCATCGAGATGTCCGCCGACCGCATGCGCACGCAGGCACCGGCCGTACGTGTCGCCGACGACGACGACTTCGCGCTCGAGCGCGACCCCGTGGCGCGTGCGGCAAGGCTGCCGCACCAGGCGTTCAGCACGGTACGCACCGGACTGACGCAAGGACCGGTCCTCGTCCAGGTGCCGCGCGCGGGGTACGTGGTCAGCCTCAGCTGTCGCACCTGCCGGGAGCCGGTGCGGTGCCCGTACTGCCGCGGTCGGCTCCGTACCGACGTGTCCGTGGGCTCCGGCGACCCGATCACGACCTGCACGTGGTGCGGCCGGACGGTGCTCGGCTGGAGCTGCCCACACTGCGGCGGCGCTCGCTGGCGGTCCACCCGCGTCGGCTCCGAGAGGACGGCGGAAGAGCTCGGCAAGGCGTTCCCAGGCGTCACGGTGCGGCAGTCATCCCTGGGCAAGGTGCTCGTCGAGGTCGGCTCGGAGCCCTGCCTCGTCGTCGCCACGCCGGGGGCCGAGCCGGT
>DAIEHO010000259.1 GCA_027353565.1 Propionibacteriaceae bacterium | reverse complement strand
GGCCGCTGGTGGAGATATTTGTCTATTCGCCGGAAGTGGAAGGCGTGCACTTGCGCTTCGGCCGCGTCGCGCGCGGCGGCATCCGCTGGTCCGACCGCCGCGAGGACTTCCGCACCGAGGTGCTGGGCCTTGTCAAGGCGCAGATGGTCAAGAACACGGTCATCGTGCCTGTCGGCGCGAAGGGCGGGTTCGTGGCACGTCGCCTGCCCGATCCGTCGGTCGACCGCGCCGCATGGATGGCCGAGGGCCAGCATGCGTACCGGATGTTCGTCACCGCCCTCCTCTCCGTGACGGACACGATCGTCGCGGGCGATGTCGTCGGTCCCGACCGCGTCCTGCGCCACGACGACGACGACCCGTACCTGGTCGTGGCCGCGGACAAGGGCACGGCCACGTTCTCCGACCTCGCCAACGAGATCTCGATCGCTAGCGGCTACTGGCTCGGCGACGCGTTCGCCTCGGGAGGCACCAACGGCTACGACCACAAGGCCATGGGCATCACGGCCCGCGGCGCCTGGGAGTCGGTGAAGCGCCACTTCCTCGAGCTGGGCGTCGACGTCCAGACCGACGACGTCACCTGCGTCGGGATCGGCGACATGTCGGGCGACGTGTTCGGCAACGGCATGCTCCTCAGCCGTCACCTCAAGCTGGTCGCCGCGTTCGACCACCGGCACGTCTTCATCGACCCGGATCCGGACCCGGAGGCGAGCTTCAGCGAGCGGGAGCGGCTGTACGCCCTGCCACGCTCGTCGTGGGCCGACTACGACAGGGGCCGTATCTCCGCGGGTGGGGGTGTCTACGCGCGCGGCCTCAAGTCGATCCCGGTCACCCCACAGGCGCGGACGGTGCTCGGGATTCCCGACTCCGTCCGGGCGCTGTCGCCGGCCGAGTACATCCATGCGATCCTGCAGGCGCCCGTGGACCTGTTGTGGAACGGCGGCATCGGCACGTACGTGAAGGCGAGCCACGAGTCGCAGGCCGACGCGGGAGATCGTACGAACGATGCGGTCAGGATCGACGCCTCGCAGGTCCGGGCCCGGTGCGCGGGCGAGGGCGGCAACCTCGGCTGGACACAGGCCGCGAGGGTCGAGTACTCGCGGGCCGGAGGCCGGATCAACACCGACTTCATCGACAACTCCGCGGGAGTCGACACGAGCGACCACGAGGTCAACATCAAGATCCTGCTGGCCGATGCCCAGAGGCACGACCGGATCACGGGCAGCGAGCGCAACGCGCTCCTGCCGGAGATGACCGACGACGTCGCCGCGCTCGTCCTCGCCCACAACGTCGACCAGAACCTCGCACTGGCGATGGCCCGTTACCAGGCGGCCCGCTTCACGGCGATCCACGAGGACTGGATGCGGGTGCTGTCGGACGACGGCTACCTGGACCGCCAGCTGGAGTCGATGCCATCGACCTCCGAGATGACGCGGCGGATCGCCGCCGGCGAAGGTCTGTGCAGCCCCGAGCTGGCGACGTTGCTCGCGTGGACCAAGATCAGGTTGGCCGACATCGTCGTCGCGAGCGACCTGCCGGACGACCCCTACCTCGCGGACCGGCTCGTCCAGTACTTCCCCAAGCTGCTGCGGGAGCAGTTCGGAGACCTGATGACCGACCATCCCCTTCGTCGGGAGATCATCACCACGGTTGCGGTCAACCGCTTCGTGAACAGCCAGGGCATCTCGTCGTACCACCGGCTCTCCTCGGACACCGGCGCCAGTGCGGCCGACATCATCCGCGCGCAGCTCACCGCCCGGTCGATCTTCCGCGTCGGCGCGCTGGAGGTGGGACTGCGGCGCGAGACGCTCGACGCCGGCACGTACGTGGAGCTGATGATCGCGATGAGGCATCTCGTCGAGCGAGGTACGAGGTGGGTGCTGCAGACGCTCGGCTCGCCGATCGACGTCGCGAAGGCGGTCGCGACGTTCGCCGGACCCACCCGGGAGGTCCTCGACAACCTCGAGCATGTCGCGACGCCCTCGGTCGTCGAGTCCTGGACGTGGCGACGCGACGGCCTGCTGGAGCAGGGCCTGTCGCCGGATCTCGCCCGTCTCCTCGCCGCGGAGCCGATCGCTCACCTTGCACCGGCGATCGTGTCGATCGCCTCGCAGGGGTCGTTCGACCTCCTGGCCACGGCGAGGCGGTTCTTCGAGATCAGGGAGACCCTCGAGCTCGGACGGTTCTTCGAGGCGGCCGAGGCACTCCCGCGTACGGATCGGTGGTCCTTGATGGCTCAGGCCGCGATCGTCGACGAGCTGTTGGCCGTCCAGGCGGCACTGGGCGCCGAGGCGGTCGCCGGCGCGTTCGATGGTGAGCGCCCGGACCTCAACCGGATCGCGCCGCTGCTCGCGAACCTGGCGCTCGAGGGGGCGGACCTCGGACGGCTGTCGGTCGCCGTCAGGCTGCTGCGGTCTCTCGTGAAGGGGTGACGTGGGGGAACGCGCGGGCTATTGGTTGAATATGGCCCATGCGCATCGACCTGCACGTCCACTCGAACGTCTCCGACGGTACCGACAGCCCGACGCGGCTGGTGTTCGCCGCCCAGGAGGCAGGCCTGGACGTCATCGGGCTGTGCGACCACGACACGTTCGACGGGATCACCGAGGCGCGTGAGGCGGGTCGCCGGATCGGGCTCTCGGTGCTGCCGGGCGTCGAGATGTCGACGCGGTACGAGGACCGTCCTGTCCACCTCCTCGGCTATGGCTGCGACCCCTGGAACCGGCCGCTGCTCGCGGAGCTCACCAGGCTGCGTACGAGCCGGGTCGAACGGCTGGCGGGCTTCCTCGAGAAGCTCGCGCTGCTCGGACTGCCGCTCACGGAGGACGAGGTCGCGGCGTCCCGAGGGCTTTCCCCGTCGCTCGGACGCCCGCACATCGCCGACGCCATGGTCGCCAAGGGCTACGTCGCCAACCGCGACGAGGCGTTCGCCAGGTACCTCGGGGACGGCATGCCTGCGTACGTCGAGCGCTACGCGACGCCGATCGTCGAGGCGATCCACCTCATCCGCGGCGCCAAGGGTCTGGCGGTGATCGCGCACCCGTGGGGACCCGGCGCCAAGGACGTGCTCACCGGCGATGCCCTGGCTGAGCTCGCCAAGGCCGGGCTGGAGGGCATCGAGGTCGACCACACCGACCACGACCCGCGGAGCCGGGAGATGCTCACTCAGCTCGGCGCACGGACGGGCCTGATCCGTACGGGCTCCAGCGACTACCACGGCACGGGCAAGCTCCACAACCCGCTGGGCATCAACGTGACCCGCCCGACCGCGTACCAGGAGATCGTCAACCGCATCGTCGCGAGGGGTGGCGTGGGCCCCTCCTGACCGGCCGGCCCCGGCGAGGGTCTGTTATTGTCCTCGGCATGCAACAGGTGTGGTGGCGGCCGTCACGACGGCGCTGACACACCTGCCCTGACACATCAGCGACCGTCCTGTGGCGGTCGCTTTTTGTCTGCCGTCGTGGGGGAGAGGAACCATCATGAGTGATGCAGCAACGGATGCCGGCGAGGAGCTCGCGCAGAGCACGTCGGACGCGTCGTTGACACGCTCGGTGGAGCGCAGCCGCGAGATCCGCGCCCAGATCGAGAAGGACCCGACCGGGTTCCGCGTCATGACGGGCGACCGCCCGACGGGCAACCTCCACATCGGGCACCTGCTCGGCTCGTTGCAGAACCGGCTCGAGGTGCAGCAGCTCGGCGTCGAGACGTTCATCCTCATCGCCGACTACCAGGTGATCACCGACCGCGACGGGGTCGGGCCGATCCGTGAACGCGTGTACTCGATGATGGCTGACTACCTCGCGCTCGGGCTGGACCCGGTGACGACGACGATCTTCACCCACTCGTCGGTGCCGGCCCTCAACCAGCTGATGCTGCCGTTCCTGTCGCTGGTGACGGATGCCGAGCTGCGCCGCAACCCGACCGTGAAGGCCGAGCTGGACGACACGGGTGACCGTCCCATGTCAGGGCTGCTGCTCACGTACCCGGTGCACCAGGCAGCCGACATCCTGTTCTGCAAGGCCAACCTCGTTCCGGTCGGCAAGGACCAGCTGCCGCACCTCGAGCAGGCACGGGTGATCGCGCGGAGGTTCGACGAGCGGTACGGACGCGCGGTGCCCGACCAGCCCGTGTTCCGGGCTCCTGACGCGCTGCTCGCCGAAGGCGGCGCCGTCATCCTCGGTATGGACGGGGCCAAGATGAGCAAGTCACGCGGCAACGTCATCGAGCTGGGCATGACCGCCGACGAGACCGCCAAGGTCATCAAGAAGGCCGTGACCGACTCGGACCGCCACATCACGTACGACCCGGTCAACCGCCCCGAGGTGTCCAACCTCGTCAACCTCGCCGCGCTGTTCCTCAAGAGGGACCCGTACGCCGTCGCGGAGCAGCTCGGCGACGCCGGGGGTGGCGGCCTGAAGAAGCTCGTCACGGAGGCTGTCAACGAGGGGCTGGCCGGCCATCGGGCCCGACGCGCGGAGCTCGTCGCACACCCGGAGCACCTCCAGCAGATCCTGCACGACGGGAACGACCGTGCCAACGCCGTCGCCGACGCCACACTGGCGGAGGTCCGTACGGCGATGAAGATGGTCTACTGACCGACCCCGGATCGCCTCGGCGGACACGGACGGGTCGTCGGACGCTCTTGAGCGCTCGGCCACGCGGACCCCATCCTGGCCCGTATCGCAGAATCCCTGGCGGGCACCTAGCTCATGCGACATCTCCGGGGACCGCGCGCGCTTCCGCCGTGAAGAAGGCATCGAGAGCCAGGGCTGTGGCGTCGACGTTCTCGAGCATCGGCACGTGGGTCGAGTCGGGGATCGGGACGGGTGTCGTCCCCAGTCGTACCGCCATCTCGTCCTGCGTGGACTGGTTCCAGGTCCCGTCGCGCTCGCCGTACACGACGGCACAGGGGACACCGGTGGCGGCCAGCGCGCGGACGACATCGGGTGCGTCGAGCAGGTCCTCCACGTTCCGGACGGCTGCCTCGTGGCTTCCCGCGACGAAGCGTTCGCGCAGGAAGGACGCCATCGCGGGGTGCATCTCGACGTTCTCGTACTCCGTCTTCGCGTCCCAGGCCTCCGCGAGCGTGTGACCGACGAGTGCCCCCTGGAACATCGTGAGGCGTTCGATCGTGACGGGGACGAGAGCGGCTGAGGCCATGAAGCCGGCGGGTCCCGAGCCGACGAGGGTGAGCGAGGCGAAGGCGTCGGGACCGGCGACCACGGCCCGCTGAGCCGTCAGACCGCCGAACGAGTGGCCGACGAGGTGCACGGGCCGGCCGAGGTGACGGGCGACGGCGACGAGGTCCATGGCGAGTGTCTCGAGGTCGTACGGGCCCTGCGAGGTCGACTGGTTCACCCCCCGCAGGTCGACGGCGGAGGCCGTCCAGCCCCTCGTGGCCAGCTCGGGCAGGAGGAACACGAAGTCCTCCTTGCCACCCGTGAAGCCATGTACGGCCAGCACGTGCCCCCTCGGCGACTCCGCCTCGGAGGTCAACAACGCGAGCGAGGTGCCGTCGCTGCGGGCGAGCGTGCTGGTGACGAGGCCACCGAAGAGGTCGAACACCCAGTCAGGTTAGCGGGCGCCTCACACGGTCGCCGTCTGACCAGCAACGGTCTGTCCAGCGCTGGAGCGGTCCTCGCAGGGGCCTGCCGCTCAGACCCGGGAGTCGTGCCGCAGCACGGCGACCAGAGCGCGCGCGTACCCGCACTCGACGTCCGCGTCACGGACGCGTTCGAGGCGACCGCCCGAGGAGTACGTCACGATCCACTCGTTGCCCTCGTGCTCGAGCGCGACGAGGTTCTGTCCCAGGGCGTCGCGCAGCTGGTCCTCGCGGGGGAGCCACAGGACGTTGTCCGAGGGGATCGAGTCGAGCGCCCACTCGGTGGTGCCGTTGAACTTCACGACGCCCTCGCCGTGGTGGGACGCCACCTCGATGGTCATCTCGGCGACGTGGAAGACCTCTTCGTCCATCTCCTTCCCGGGGATGACGAACCGGTCACCCGATGCGGGCATCCATGGCATGCCGGCCCGTGCGAGCTCGCGGGCCAGATCGAAGGTGATCACACCCCCATGCAACACGCTTCACCCAAGCGCGACAAGGGTACGGGCGTCCTGACCTGGGCATTCTCAGGTTCGTGGGGCTTCCTGAGGGTGAACGGGGATGCCGGGCGCTCCGTACCGCGGATGGCCTGCCGTCACGCGGTCGGACGCTACTCGGCCGCGCCCGTCCGTCGCAGGACCTCGGAGAGGCGTTCCGCGGCCGCCATGACAGCGGCGGCATGAAGGCGTCCCGGTTGGCGGGTGAGGCGCTCGATGGGACCGGAGACACTGACGGCGGCGATGACCTTGCCGGAGGGGGACCGTACGGGGGC
>DAIEHO010000371.1 GCA_027353565.1 Propionibacteriaceae bacterium | reverse complement strand
GAACGAGCCGTGAAGCTGCTCGCCGAGGACGTGGCCCTGTCGATCCCCGAGCCGCGGTACGATTCGTCGGTCGAGCGTACGGACGACGGCGTGGCCGTGACGGTCACCGCAGGGAGCTTCCTGCGCTCGCTGTGCCTCTTCCCAGACCGGGTGTCCGAGGACACCTGGACCGACAGCCTGCTCGTCGACCTCTTCCCTGGTGACGCACATACGTTCATAATCACGGGGGACCTCCCCGAGGACGCATTCGCCGATCTGACCTCACGACCGGTGCTGCGTTCAGTGACTACGCCGTTGACCCCGAGCGAGGCCGCATGAGGGTGGCCTGACACAATCGCGGTGTCGGCTGTGCAGCCGATGTGGAGCCGCTCCGTAAGCACGTGCAGCACGCAAAAAACCTGGTTCTCCAGTCATTGAACGGGCCCAACGCCGGGCCAAACCAACGGAGGTAACAATGTCGGACTCAGTCTTCTTCACCCCGTCTCGCCGGACGCTCTTGAAGCTCGGTGGCGTGGTGGCTGGTGGAGCGGCTCTCGCAGCCTGCTCCAGCAAAGCAGCGACCACTGGCGGTGCCAGCGGTTCTACGGGCACCCTTCCCGGAATCGGCAACAACGGTCAGGTCGGCAAGGGCCGCACCGGCGCGAACGCCGACACCCTGTTCATCGCGGGCTTCCAGTGGGGCCCGCCCACCACGTACAACCCCTTCTCGCCGACGGCCGCCTGGCCTGCCAGCTCCAACGTCATGCAGATCGTGTACGAGTCGCTGCTCCGCTGGAACATCCTGACCGGTGAGATCCTCCCCGGGCTCGCGGCCTCCTACAAGGTCGACGGCACCAACACCGTCACCCTCACGATGCAGGACGGTGTCACGTTCAACGACGGCACCCCGTGCACCGCCCAGGACGCCGCGTTCTCGTTCAACATCGGCAAGACCGCCACCGGTGTCTCCGTCGCCTCCTTCTTCCAGGCTGCGGATTCCATCGAGGCCACCGACGCCAAGACGGTCGTCATCAAGATCAACCAGACCACCAAGAACGTCGGCCAGGTCCTCCAGATGCTCTGCGAGAACTACGTCGTCCCGCAGAAGGTCTTCTCCAGCCTCGCGGCTGACAAGGTCTCCTCGGAGATCATGACCAACCCCGTCGGCCCCGGCCCGTTCAAGGTCGACACCGCGGACCAGACGCAGGTCGTGCTCACGCAGACCGGCAGCTACTGGGGCAAGACGTACTACGGCGGCCTTCCGGTGATGAAGACGATCATCCACCCGATCTTCAAGGGCAACGAGGACGCCAACCTGCAGTACACCAACGGTGGCCTCGACATCTGCCAGACGTTCCAGAGCCAGATCTGGAAGACCTGGGAGGCCGGCAAGCCCACGGGAACCTACCTCAAGGCCAAGCCGTACTACGTCCCCGGCAGCCTGCCCATGCTCATCATGAACACCACGAAGCCCGGTCTCGACAGCGCCGTTGTGCGCAAGGCGATCGTCACGGCCATCGACTACGCGTCGATCTCCGACACGGCGATGTCCGGCTACTCCGCCACCGTTCAGGCGAGCCTGATCCTGCCGACCGGTGCCGAGTCGAAGTTCTTCAACCAGGCCGACGCCACGGCCAACGGCTGGAAGTACGACAAGGTTGCCGCTGAGAAGCTGCTCACCGACGCAGGCGCCACCAAGGGCAGCGACGGCATCTACGTCCTCAACGGCAAGCGCCTCGGACCGTACAAGATCATCACCCCGACGGGCTGGACCGACTGGAACGCCTCGTGCGAGATCATCGCCTCCAGCCTGAAGGCGATCGGCATCGAGGTCGCGACGAACTTCCCGCAGCAGGCGGAGACCACTCAGGCCATCCAGGGCGGCACGTTCGACATGTGCGTCTGGTACGTCTCCGGTGTGAACCCGTCCAGCCCGTGGGCGCGTTTCCGCGACATCATGAGCCAGTCGCTCATGAAGCCCGTGGGCACGACCTCCTTCGCCAACTACGGTCGCTGGAAGAACGCAGACGCAGAGGCGCTCCTCACGGCTGCGGCGCAGGCGGCTGACGACACGTCCAAGAAGGCGGCCTACGACAAGCTCGACGCCCTCTACCGCAAGGAGATCCCGGCAGCTCCGATCATGTACCGACCGGACGAGTTCTACGAGTACTCTGCCGTGAACTTCTACAACTGGGCGGACGAGAAGAACACCTACGCGCCGCCGATGTTCCGCGGGGCCGGCAACACCTGGATGTACAAGATCAAGAAGATCGCCGGCTGAGCTCGCTTGATCATCTAGGGGCCGACTAACAAAGGAGTTGGATCGCCATGGGTCTACGTCGCTATCTGGCGCGTAAGACCGTGTGGTATCTGGGTGCGCTCGTGGTAGCAGTGATTTTGAACTTCCTGCTACCACGGCTCATCCCGGGTAACCCGGTCGACGTGATCGTCTCCCAGCTGGGCCGTGGCGGCCTCAGCTCCGAGGCGCAGCAACGCATCTATGCAGACTTCACAAGGCAGTTCGGACTCGACAAGCCGATGTGGCAGCAGTTCATCACGTACGTGGTGGCCATCTTCCACGGAGACTTGGGGAAGTCGTTCGCGAACTATCCGACGCCTGTGAACAGCCTGATAGGCCAGGCATTGCCGTGGACCCTGGCGCTCCAAGTCCCAGCCATCCTGCTCGGATGGATCATCGGCAACGTCCTGGGCGCCGTCGCTGCCTACAAGGGCGGCGGCTGGGACAAGTCGGTGTTCACGACGAGCCTCGTGTTCAGCTCGGCACCGTACTACTGCCTGGCTCTCATCCTTCTCTACGTCGGCGCCGTCGTGATGGGGGTGTTCCCCGTCGGCGGGGCCTACTCCTTGGGGACGAGTCCGTCCATGACGTGGGGGTTCATCGCCGACGCCTCCACCTTCTACTGGTTACCGTTCCTCAGTCTGTTACTGATCAACGTCGGCGGCCAAGCCGTCGGCATGCGGTCGATGGCCATCTACGAGCTCGGCTCGGACTACGTGAACTACTCGCGCAGCCTTGGCATCGGGGACCGCAAGATGACCACCTACATCTTCCGCAACGCCATGCTGCCGCAGATCACGGGCTTGGCCCTGAGCATCGGCGCAATGATCGGTGGCGCCCTCATCACCGAGCTCGTGTTCAGCTACCCCGGAATGGGGTATCTGCTGTTCAACGCGATCTCGTCGAGCGACTACTCCGTGATCCAGGGCGTGACGTTGATCATCACCGTCGCGGTCCTGGTCGCCAACTATCTCGTCGAGGTCCTCTACGGGTTCATCGACCCGCGTATCCGCGCGGCGAAGTCCGGGGAGAAGTGATCATATGAGCAGTGTTCCTCAAGCGGCTGTTCTGACTCAGGAAGGCGAGCCGACTCCCGGTGGCGGTGGAGGCCCTGACAAGGCCATCAGTGCAGGTCGCCCCTCGTGGCGCAACCTGAACTTCGGTCCACGCATGTGGGTCGCTCTCACCATGATCATCCTGATCGTGCTCATGGCCGAAGTCGGGCCGTTCGTGTACCCGTACGCCAGCGCCCTGAAGGTGGGGTCGCTGTACGACCCGCCCAGCGCCGCTCACCTCCTCGGCACCGACAACTTCGGGCACGACATCATCGCCGTGATCATGAGCAGCACGCGCAACTCGCTGCTCAACGGCCTGCTGGCAGGCACCCTCGCGGT
>DAIEHO010000218.1 GCA_027353565.1 Propionibacteriaceae bacterium | reverse complement strand
ACTGCCTGGTCCCGTTCTACTGGATGGTCATCTCGTCGTTCCGGCTGCCCACCATGGGCTTGAGCAACGACTACTGGCCCAACCCGTTCTCGCTGGACAACTATCCGGGCGTCTTCAGCGCGCAGAACAACTTCTTCCGGGCGATCCTGAACTCCGTCGTCGTCTCCGTGACGACCACGGTGCTCACGCTGGTGTTCGGGATCATCGGTGCCTACGCGTTGGCGCGGCTGCGGTTCGCCGCGAAGGGCTTCGTCCTGAGCATCATCATCGGTGCCTCGATGTTCCCGGGCATCACGCTGCTCCTGCCGCTGTTCAAGCTGTTCACCGGCTCGTACAGCTGGCTGCCGATCAACTGGCTCAACCAGTACCAGGCGGCGATCATCCCATCGCTGTCGTTCGGTCTGCCCTTGTGCGTCTGGAACCTGACGGCGTTCTTCCGCCAGCTCCCGGTCGAGCTCGAGCAGGCGGCCATGGTCGATGGCTGCACGCCAGGTGAGGCGTTCCGGAAGGTCATCCTTCCGCTCGCCGCGCCCGGTGTGTTCACGACAGCGATCCTCACCTTCATCGCGGTGTGGAACGAGTTCATGATCTCGCTGACGTTCCTGCAGGCCAGGAACATGAAGACGGCAACGGTCGCCCTGAGCCAGTTCACCGGCACCCTGGGCTTCAACACCCCGTACGGCTCGATCATGGCGGCGGGCGTCATCACGACGATTCCGCTGCTCGTGCTGGTGCTGTTCTTCCAGCGCCGCATCGTGGCCGGTCTGACGGCCGGTGGCGTGAAGTAGCGTCACAGCGACGGCCCGGGTGAGCGTTCACCCGGGCCGTCGTCGTGCGTACGGAGCGTGGCCGAGCGGCCGGAGAAACAGCAGAGGGCCCCGCGTCTGCGAGGCCCTCCGAGTGGTACACCACCAGGGACTTGAACCCTGAACCCGCTGATTAAGAGTCAGCTGCTCTGCCAGTTGAGCTAGTGGTGCGCGCCGAGGGTCAAGACTAGCAAACCTGGCTCACCCGCGGCGAATCCGAACCACGGTCCCCGAGCGGCCGGTCCCTGACGCTGTCGCCGTCGTTCGCGGCCGGTCGGTTCCGGCGGGTCTGGCACCGGGTCGGACCGCGCTCGGCGCCGCAGCGGTCGGTGCTGCTTGGCGCCTCATGACATCCTTGAATAATGGACGACGAGTCGCAGCGCCGCGTCGAGTACCTGGACGAGTGGGACTCGAACCTGCCGCCGGAACGTCCACGTCCCGCTGACCGGCGACTGCTCGTGCCGTTCGCGCTCCTGGTGGTCGCCGCAGTCGTCGGCGCGCTCGCGCTCGGAGGGGCGGGGCGTGGCCTGTTCGTGGCCCCGAAGCTGCCGACCGCGACGGGACCGGCGACGAGCCCTGTCGCGACGTACCAGCCTGTCGACGTCGCCACTGAGAGCGCCTTCACGCCGGCGCCGCCCAGCGACGACGTCGAGGCGCTCCCGCTGATCGTGACGCTGGCGGAGTCGCTGCCCAAGACCGAGAGCGGAGTCCTCAGCTTCAAGGTCAGCGTGTGCGTCAGCTCGACGATCGGAAGCGCGGCCGGTGGGCGGGTCCCGATCATGCGCAACTACTGGACGCTGGTGTCACGGAGCACGAACGAGCTGCTCGCCCCGATGGCTGCGGGCGGCCTCCAGCCGAACTTTCCCGACGACTGGTACTACCTGAAGGGGCAGTGCGCCTCTGGCTACATCTCGTTCCAGACCACGCCCGGCTTCCTGCCGCAGCTCCTCACGTACGCGGACAACCGGTTCTCCTGGTCCTGGCGCGTGGTGTAGCGCAGCGCTATCGCCCGTCGCGGTTCTGCTGCCCCCGGACCGCGGAGATGCGCTGCCGTCGCAGCACGTCGATGGCGGGCCGCTCGAGCGGGTCGAGCGAGTGGCCCAGGGCGAGCTCGAGCACGTGGTCGGCGAGCTCCGGGTTGCGGGCCAGCACCGGGCCGTGCGGGTACGTGCCGACGACCTTGCCCTGCTGGGCCCCTTCCAGGCCGTCGTACCCGTTGCCGACGCCCTTCTCGACCACACCCAGCGGGCGGGCGTCCGGGCCGAGCCGCGTGAAGCCGCCATGGTTCTCGAAGCCCGTCACCAGCGACTGCGTACCGTCCGGCTTCGTCCAGCGGTAGAGGATCTCGCCGACCGCTCGTACGTCCCCGCGACGGGTCTCCACGTCGAGGAGGCCGAGGCCAGGTACGACCTCGTCGCGCTCGCCGATCGTGAACGTCGTGCCGCAGATCTGGTAGCCGGCGCACACCGCGAGCACTGCAGCCCCGGCATCGAGCGCGCGGAACAGGTTGCCGTCCCTGGTGAGCTCGCGTACGGCAGTGGTCTGTGCGAGGTCCTCGCCGCCTCCCAGCAGGTACACCTGCGCGTCGGCGGGAAGCTCGTCGCCGGGTTCCACGACCACCACGCGTGCGTCGATGCCTCGCCAGGTCAGGCGCTTGCTGAGCACGGTCGCGTTGCCTCGGTCTCCGTAGATGCCCAGCAGGGACTGGTACACCAGCACGATCGTCACGGGGCTCATGTCAGCCCGCCGAGCTTCCGGAGCCGCTGGAACGGCGTGTACGTGGCCACGACATCCACGGGGCCGGTGTGCCCCGCGAGTGCTGCGGCGAGGTCGGGCACCACGCTGTGCTCGACCTCGGCATAGAGGAGACGGACCGAGAGGTCCTGGGAGCGCGGACCGGTGGCGACGACATGTCGCCCTGCCAGCTGCTCGTACTCGACGTCCCACAGCCAACTTACATCCCGACCGTCGGCCGCGGC
This sequence comes from Propionibacteriaceae bacterium, assembly GCA_027353565.1. GTDB lineage: Bacteria > Actinomycetota > Actinomycetes > Propionibacteriales > Propionibacteriaceae > Fen-668. Next base: position 206 of record DAIEHO010000218.1, on the reverse strand, counting down.
GGAGTCGATGGCGAGGACGACCGTGTCTGTCGTGGTGAGGGGGAGCGCCTCGGCCCATCCGGCAGGGTTCTTCGCCAGCAGGAGCCGCGCCGTCGTTGAGCCGAAGTGGGCCGTCGCGTACCGCCCGGCCGGCGACGTGATCGTACGCATCCCGCGGATGGCCGTCTCGGGGTCGATGCCCAGCTCGGCGGCCGCAGCGAGGGCAC
>DAIEHO010000199.1 GCA_027353565.1 Propionibacteriaceae bacterium | reverse complement strand
TGCGCGGGGTCGTCGACGGCGTTCAGCGACGGAACCGGAGAGGGGCTCGTCGCGGCGCGTGATGGAGCGGCGGAGACCAGTGGGACCTGCAGGTCACCGGCGAGCACGGACGCGAAGCGCTGGGTGCCCTGGTCGACGCCGCTGCACGAGGTCTGCATGACCGACAGGACCACGGGCAGTGGTGGCCCGCACGTGGTATCTCGGTTGAGTGACCACATCGACACGTCGCCCACACCGTGGTCACGGGCGAACTGGTTGACGGCGGCCGCGTCGGCGAGCGTGAACCGCTCGGACGCGACGTCGTTCTGGCCGATCATCGGCGTGATGCCGACCTTCGCCCATGCCTGGCTGTCGCTGAGCGGCTTGCCTGCATGCGCGAAGATGTCGCGTAGCTGGCCGTGCAGCGCGTTCGCCGCCTGGATCACGGTGCCGGACTGGGGTGCGGCCACCGAGGTCGCGATCCCGAAGTCCATCGTCATGCCGTTCACGCCGGCCACGTCGACCCCTGCGGACAACATCTGTTGAACCGCCGCCTGGCCATCACCGGTGAGACCGGTGGGGGCCACGGGCAGCGTCAGCCAGACGGCCAGCGTGCGGCCGGAGGCGGTCACCTGATCCTGCACGCTCTTGATGGCTGCGGCTCGGCGCGTGGCGGCCGCGGCGTCGCTCAACGACGCGCCCTCGATGTCGAGGTCGATGCTGGTGAGGTTGTACCTGTCGACAACCGACAGGTAGGCCTTGCTCAACGCCGCCGGGTCGGTGCACGCCGTCGACAGCTCGGTTCCCGCCTGTCCGCCGAACGACACGCGGGCCTGGCCGCCGGTGAGCCGCAGCTGGGACACGCGGCGGTCCAGCTGGAGGGCGTCCGCCGCCTGGTCGAGGGTGTAGGCGCCGCCCCACATGGGGGTGCAGGCGTCGGTCGGGCCGGCCACGACGAACGACAGGATGAGGTTCGACTGCGCTGGTCCCGGGGGCGTCTCGAACGGGTACGTCGGTGTCACGGTCACGTCCACGTACGCGGCGAAGACCGACGGGCCCGGGGTGACGGGCGGCGTGACGAGGTTGGAGACGGCCAGGTAGCCGGTCCACCCGACGGCGACCGTGCAGAGCACGACGAAGGCGACCCTCAGGAAGGAGACGCGGGTCTGGACGGGTCGCGGATCAGCGGTGGTTGTGGTCATCGCTGGCCCCAGACGCGGGGAAGCTGCTCGGTCGCTCCGGGCATGACGGGTCTGGTGGGGTGCACGTCGCTCATGAGGTCCTCTCGTGCGCGCGGGTGTCGCCGCTGCGCGGCGGCTGGGCATCGATCACGGCGACGCTGGACCGCCGGTTGGGGGCGTCGACATGGTCGGGCCCGAAGTAGAGCACTGACTCCCAGTCCGGGTCGGCCGCCGGGGCCCCCGGAGCCTGACGCGGGACGTCGACCGGCACGCGCACCCAGTGGGCTACTCCCAGCACCACGTCGGTGACCGAGTTGCGGAACCCGACGAAGGCGACGATCGCATAGCAGGTGAGGATGCCGTTGAACGCGGCGAAGACGCCGTTGCTCCAGTTGTGCGTACGGATGTCGTTCCCCAGCGTGTAGAACGAGAACGCGGCGATCAGGTAGGCGGCCAGGATGTAGAGCGCGGGCGCTGCGGTGCGGTCCTTGACCTTCGGGGTCCGCGCGAATGCGATCTTCGACTTGGCCGCTGCCTGCTGCAGCGACTTCAACGTCCCGGCGAGGTTCACGGGCAGCAGCAGGAGGTTGAACGCGTAGACGCGCAGGACGTCCGTACGTTTGTAGCCGAGCCGGCGGAAGTCGGACGCCATCGCCAGGAAGTACGGGAGCGCGGCCGCGAGGATGATCCCGCTCAGCAGCTGGCTGTCGAACGGGAAGGCCAGCAGAAAGACCAGACCCACACTCGCCCAGCAGATCGACGCCATGTAGTTGAGCCGCAGGGCGATGGACGCCGCCGGGACGCGGTGTCTGGCCTGGCGTTCACGCCGGACCAGGCGCAGGAACTTCGGCGCGATCAGCAGCCCACCGTTGGCCCATCTGGCGCGCTGCACGACGAGGGAGCCGAAGTCCGGCGGTGTGGCGCTGTAGCTCAGGCGCTCGGGGTAGTTGAAGAGAGTCCAGCCGTGCGCGACGAGGTCGATGCTCGACTCGGTGTCCTCGATGACGGTCCTGTCCTGCACGTACCGCCGGACTTCCTGGCCGCCGACGAACGAGATCTCGACGATGTCGTCGAGCGCGACCTTGCGGATGACGGCGTTGGCACCGACCCAGAAGGTGGCGCCGAAGTAGGTCAGCCCCTGGTGGACGATGTGCTGGATGTCGGTCGTTGCTGCGGCGATCCGCTCGAGCCGCGTAGTGGCCCCCCGGAACGCCGAGTAGGGCGTCTGGATGACCGCGATGCGCTCGTTGCCGGGAAGCTCGAGCTGGTAGACCAGCCGCAGGCAGTACTCGCGGAGCAGCACGCTGTCGGCATCGAGGGTGAGCAGGTAGTCGCTGTCGGGGATGACGAGTGCGTCCTCCTCCTTGGTGTCGCGCAGGACGAGCCCGATGCGGGTCTGGATCTCGCGGAACCGACGACCCATGAGCCCGATGTAGGCGTTGAGGTTCATCGCCTTGTTGGCGTCATGAGGTAGGTGCGCGTACGTCTTGCGCTCGAAGGACGTGATCTCCGCCTCGAACGTCCACACCAGACGACGGCACATCTGGGCCAACCGTTCGGCGGGAACCAGCGCGTGGTCGTCGAGCGCCGCGAACAGCGCCCGTGCCGTTGTCTCGATGTCGCCCGCGAGCGCACCCATGACCTCGTCGGCCACGAAGTCGTCGGAGTTCGATGTACGGGGATACGCAGCCGCCTGCTCCCGGAGCCACCGGCCGGCCCAGGCGAAGTCGATGGCGAGCGAGCGGAGGTCGTCCGTGGAGCTCGGGCCGCCTGTCAGCGCCGCTGCCTCGTACCTGGCCAGTGAGGCGCTGAACCGCTCGTAGGGCTCGCGCAGCAACTCCATGACCTCCTCGGGGAGAGCCCGACACCCGGCGAGGCTGGCCCTGGCGGCCGCGTCGGCGGGCGACGGCGGGTCGTCCAGGAGCAGCACGATCCGCATCCCGGGGTACTCCTGCAACGCCGCGGAGAGCAGGGTCGAGCGCACGACGGCCGGGTCCTCGCAGTAGGACGGCACGAGGACGGTCAGGGATGGACGCGAGCTCGCCATGAAGGCGTCGATCTCCGCACGGGGAACACGGACGTGACCGCGCGACCGGTAGAGAGCGCCCTGGCGGGCGAGGAGATACATGAACGACGAGAAGGTGAGGAACGTCATGAGGATGACGTACGCGAGCGTCTGCCAGATGAACCCGCTGTTGTGGATCCCGTGATCGATGAAGTAGGAGATCACCACCTGCGTGAGGTAGACGATCCAGGCGACCGCGGTTGCGGTGAGCGCCAGCCCACCGAGCCACGTCGTGGCCGTCCCGGCGGGCTTCTCGATGATGTCGAGCGGAGGACGTGGACGCTCCGCGCCCCACTGCCGACGCCGGCGCTTGACCGCAGCCCTGGAGCTGTCGGGCGTCGTGCGTACGGGCTCGGGTGCGGCCGCCGCGGGACCGTCCGCCTCGGTCCGTTGCTCCGAGGAGAGGTCTAGCCCGCCGATGTCATCGACCTGGTCGACTGTCATATATAGCCCCTGTCGTAGGGATGGAGGAGGGCGCTCGACACGAAGGGCCGCCGACCTCAAACACGGGAGGGTGGGGTTGAAGTCGACCTCACGGTACCTAGTCGCGCTGATCGTCCCGCCATCGCATGAGGCTGTACTCATGAAGAAGGCCGGCATCCGCAGACCGTTCGATGGGCCGCCCCGGTCCCCGGCTCCGCGCTTCCCGTGAGAGCTCTCACCTCAAGGCCGGGGAAGGCGCCCCACGCGTTACAGTCCGGGACGCGGCCACATGCTGACCGGGTATGCCCGTTGCTCGACCGACGTCCCCGGACGTCACCGGAGCAGCACGACAGACTCACTGCACTCGGGAGGATCACACCGACCGCGACCGGAGTTCAACGGAGAGCGGCGCATCCTCGGGCCGCATGGATGCGACCACACATGAAGAACGGCGCAGGGATAGTGGCGGGGTTCCGAGCGGAGCGTGTGCATGACTGATACCGACGTTGTAGGCGGAGGTGGCGATAACAGGGCGGCGCGGGCAGAGACGGCCAACCTCGTCAAGGACCTTCCACCGTCCGTCCGACTGCTCGTCGG
>DAIEHO010000191.1 GCA_027353565.1 Propionibacteriaceae bacterium | reverse complement strand
TGGGGCAGCTCTCGGGCGGCGGAGCGGCGCTCCTGAGCGGCGCACAGCAGTACGTGTCCGGGGTGAACCAGCTGGTCGACGGAGTGGGCCAGGTCGCCCCCGGAGCATCACAGCTCGCCGACGGCACGAAGCAGCTCGCGGACGGGCTCGCGAAGGGCGCGACGCAGGTGCCGAGCTACACCACCGCGGACCGCACGCAGCTGTCGAAGGTGGTCGCCTCCCCGATCTCGGTGTCGAGCCTCGACGGTCTCGTCCAGCCAGGAGCGGCGCTGGCCGCGCTGCTGATGGTGCTGGTGCTCTGGGCAGGAGCGCTCGCCACATACACGGTGCTTCCGGCCGTACGCCGCCGCCTCGCCCTCTCGAGCAGTGCGACGGCGGCCCTCGTGGTCGATGCGCTGCGGCCCGGCCTGGTCATCGTGCTCGTCCAGGCGCTCCTCGTGTCCGCGGTCGGCGAGGCGTTCGTCAGGCTCTCCCCGTACCGCTGGTTCCAGCTCACCCTCGTGCTGCTTGTCGCGGCCGTCGGGTTCGTCGCCGTGAACCACGCGCTCGCCGCGTGGGCCAAGGGCGCCGGGCGGGTCGTCGGCGTCGCCGTCGCCGTGGTCACGCTGGCGACAGCGCTCACCAGCACGGTGCCGGGGTGGCTGGACGCGATCCGGCCGTTGTCGCCCCTGTCGCCCGCCTACGACGCCGTACGTGCGTCCGTCAGCGGGGGACCGGGCATCACGGCGGGCGTCTTCACGCTCATCGCCTGGACGCTCCTCGGGGCCCTGTTCTCCGTGGCAGCCATCCTGCGGGCCCGGACGGTCTCCCCGGCCGCACTCGCCACGGTCTCCTAGGGAAGCGAGCATTGCGGGGCCTGGACGCACGGAGCGCCCGCCGCCCTGCGAGAATGTGCGAATGAGCGCCCGAGTCAACCTGCAACGCTTCGCGTGGCTCTCCATCGCGGCCGCGGTCCTGACCATCGGGCTCAAGTCCGGTGCCTGGCTGCTCACGGGCTCGGTCGGCCTGCTGTCCGACGCCGCCGAGTCCGTCGTGAACCTCGTCGCGGCCATCGTGGCGCTGTTCATGCTGCGCCTCGCCGCCAAGCCGGCGGACGAGGAGCACCACTTCGGCCACACGAAGGCCGAGTTCTTCTCGGCTGCGGTCGAGGGCGGGATGATCTTCGTCGCCGCGCTGGCGATCATCGTCAGCTCCGTCGACAGGTTCCTCCATCCGCAGCCGCTCGAGAACATCGGCATCGGTCTGCTCATCTCCGTCGGTGCGTCCGCCATCAACGGTGGTGTGGCGCTCGTCCTCCTCCGCGCCTCTCGGACGTACAAGTCCCTGACCCTCAAGGCCGACGGCAAGCACCTCATGACCGACGTCTGGACGTCAGCTGGTGTCGTCGTCGGCGTGCTCCTGGTCGCTCTGACGGGCTGGCAGCGCCTCGACCCGATCATAGCCTTCGCGGTCGGCGTCAACATCATCGTCGCCGGCTTCCGCCTCGTCGCGGAGTCGACCTCCGGCCTGCTGGACCGTACGTTGCCCGACGAGGAGAACGCGCAGATCGTGGTCGTGCTGCTGGGGCACACGACCGACGAGGTGATGTTCCACGGCCTGCGTACCCGCACCGCGGGCCGCCACGGTTTCGCCACGTTCGACATGCTGGTTCCCGGCGACTGGACCGTCCGCCGCGCCCACGACCTCGTGGAGGTCGTCGAGGCCGACATCCGCGCCGTGGCGCCCGACCTGGATCTCCGCATCCACCTGGAGCCCCGTGAGGACCCTCGCGCGTACGGCGACCACCCGGTCGAGATCCCGATCGTCTCGCCCGATGCCGCGCACACCCCTGCGCCCGCGCCCGCGGAGTAGCCCTCCACCCGGCCTCCGCACCTCGGTGGCGCGGTCCCTCACGGTGTGCGCGACATGAGACGTTCACATGGAGATTCGCACTCCCAGCGACTCTAGTGCTATAAACTACTAACAGGAGATCCCAACGCCTCTCCGGCGAGAGGATCCCCGCCACCGGTCCGACGATGCCCGAGGCCGTCACGGTTGGCCTCTGGGGATCGTCCGCCACTACGAGAGGAATAGCCATGTCGTTCTACCTCAGCTACAACGCGCTGACCGCCCGTACGGAGGCAGAGAACCTGGCGCACCGTCAGTTCGATGCCGACGGCTTCGTCGTCCGGGACGAGCCGCTCCGCACCCGGGCCGCATCGCTCCTGCGTCGTATCGCCGACGTCCAGATGGCGCTGGCGAGCCGCCTCGACGACTCGTCCGCACAGCCCATGGCCGCCTGAGCCACGTCCCCCCGCACTCCCAGCCCACCTCGGGTCACGACCTGGGGTGGGCTTCACCGTGTACGGGCTCAACCGTCGGCGAGCCGCGAACTCAGCAGTAACCGCTCGCTCTCGGTGAGGCCCGCCACCAACGCCCCCGCGAACGACACGACGTCGACGCCGGGCCGTCGCAGCGACTCGAGGAGATCCTCGACCAGCAGCTGCTCACGGGTCGCGGCCGGCCTGTAGAGCCAGGCCTTCCCGTCGCGGTCCCGGAGCACCAGGTTCTTCTTCGCCAGCCGGTCCAGAACCGTCATCACGGTCGTGTAGGCGAGGTCGGACGACTCGTTGATCACGTCATGAACTTCCCTCACCGACAAAGGGGAAGGGGCGTCCCAAAGCGACTCCATGACCCTGGTCTCGAGGCCCCCGAACTGCGGCATGAATGAAGTGTGCCCGATGGAAGTGCGAACTACGACGCCCCGTAGTACATTCCGCGCCATGGGCTCCGACACGATCGCCAGATGGCAGTTCGGCATCACGACGGTCTACCACTACTTCTTCGTACCTGTCACCATCGCTTTGTCTCTCCTGGTGGCGGTTCTGCAGACGCAGTGGTACCGCAC
>DAIEHO010000169.1 GCA_027353565.1 Propionibacteriaceae bacterium | reverse complement strand
GTCGACCTTGTCCGTCGACACCTCGAGCAGGGGCTCGTCGGCGGCAACGGTGTCGCCCACCTTCTTGAGCCAACGGGAGACCGTACCCTCCGAGACCGATTCTCCGAGAGCCGGGAGAGTGACGTTGGTCGACATGGTGGGAGATCTCCTTACCGCAGGTGCTCGATGGGCGACGTCGGCCAGCCTAGCCTCCTCGCCGGGATAATGGCGTTTGTGGGAATCCTGGATGGACTGCGACGCCGCCGCAACCGTGACGGGGCCTCAGGGCCGCCTGCCGCCTCTGCCGCTCAGCATCTCGAGGGCTTCATCTCGACTCGCCGAGGCGTCGAGGCGTACGTCGAGCAGCCGACGACCCTGACCGGCCCGTCCCTGCTCCTCATCGCCCACGACGGCGAGTGGACGCGCCGCAGCGTGCCGTCTGCGACCTGGGCGAGGCGTTTCGCCCGAACTCATCAGCTGCCGTGCTACGACGCCGGCGTGGTCGCGTACCCGCAGAGGATGCGCGACTACAACAGCCGGGTCAAGAACCGTTCCACCAAGGACTAGCCCTGCAGCGACTGCGCCAGAGCCACGAGCGTACGCAGCGCCACGCCCGTACCGCCCGAGGGCACGTAGTCGTACGGCTCCTTCTCGTTGAACGCGGGTCCCGCGATGTCGAGGTGAGCCCAGTCGATGCCGTCGGTGAAGCGCTGGAGGAACGCGGCCGCAGTGAGCGCGCCGCCCCAGCGGGCACCGCCGGACTTCAGGTCGGCCACCTTGCTGACCAGCTGCTCGCCCACCTCGTCGGTGATCGGGAGCTGCCAGAACGCCTCGCCGGCAGCCTCGGCGGCGTCGAGCAGCCGGTCGGCCGTCTGGTCGTCGCTGGCCATGAGCCCCGCCGTACGCTCACCCAGAGCCACGACGCACGCACCGGTGAGTGTGGCGACGTCGACGAGCAGGTCGGGCTTGTCCTCGGTCGCCCGTGCGAGCGCGTCGGCCATCACGAGGCGGCCCTCGGCGTCGGAGTTGTAGTTCTCGACCGTCGTCCCCCCGTACATGGTGATGACGTCGCTGGGGCGCTGCGCGGCGCCCGACGGCATGTTCTCGGCCATGGCCGCATACACGGTGACTGAGATCTTGAGGCCGAGCTCGGCGATCACCTGGATGGCAGAGATCACGGTCGCCGCGCCGCTCATGTCGCACTTCATCGTGTACATCGAGTCGCCGGGCTTGAGGTTGATGCCGCCCGTGTCGAACGTGATGCCCTTGCCGATGAGTGCCAGGTGGTTGCGGGCGCCGCGGGGGGAGTACGAGATCCGCACGAGCCGCGGCGGCCGGTCGGAGCCCATGCCGACGGCGAGGATGCCGCCGAAGCCGGCCTTCTCGAGGGCTTTCTCGTCGAGCACCTCGACCTCGAGCTTGTGCTTCTTGCTGGTCGCGACCGCGGCAGCGGCGAAGCTCTCCGGGTACAGGATGTTCGCCGGGGTGTTGATCCAGTCACGTGTCTGGTTGACGCCGGCCGCGATGGCCACGGCCGCGGTGACCGCGTCCTTGGCCTCGGGCTTCGCGGAGGGCGAGACCACCGTCACGTGCCGCAGGAGCTCGGACGCCTCGCTGCCGACCTTCGTGTACGTGTACGCGCCCAGGAGGGCCCCCTCAGCGGCGCCCTTGATGACCTCGGGCTCCGCGAGGTCGAGGCTGATGACCACGTGGAGCGGCGAGGCCGGCTCCAGCCGCGCCAGCGCTCGTACACCGTTGGCCACGGCCCGGCGCACCTGCTCCGGGGTGACGTCGACGTCACCCAGACCGACGACGACCAGGCGCACGCCTGCGGTGGGGAGGACGACCGTGCTGCCCGACTTCGTCTTGGCGCCGAGATCGAGGGCGACGGCCAGAGGCGACATCCCCCAGCGCTTGGTGAGGTCCTTCTCGATGGCACTGGGTACGTCGACCAGGGCGGGAGTCCCTGACACCTGGGTGAGACCGACGATGACTGCGTCGGCGTCACGAGGGACCGACTTCGACAAGGACACCGAGACCACGAACATCACCTTTCCTGCTTGCCACCGGGACTGTTCGCCCCGTCGGCCACAGTATCGCGTCGGCGATAGGCTCGGGATGGCCCATGAGGGCCCCGACGCCCGAGGAGAGCCTGCCCATGACCGCGGACCAGCTGACATCCGTGCTCCACGACCGACACGAGGCTGCGGGCGCGAAGTTCGCGGAGTTCGGTGGCTGGCTGATGCCCCTGGAGTACAGCGGGGTGCTGGCGGAGCACACCGCCGTACGGGAGCGGGTGGGGCTCTTCGACGTCAGCCATCTGGGCAAGGCGCTCGTCGCCGGTCCGGGTGCGGCCGACTACCTCAACACGCGGCTGACGAACGACCTCAACCGCATCGGCGCGGGCCAGGCCCAGTACACGCTGCTCTGCGCCGAGGACGGCGGCACGGTCGACGACCTCATCGCGTACCGGCGCTCCGACGACGAGGTCTTCCTCATCCCGAACGCGTCGAACACCACCGAGGTCGTGAAGCGCCTCCAGCACGGGGCGCCCCACGGTGTGACGGTGACGAACCTGCACCGCGACTACGCCGTCCTCGCCGTACAGGGGCCACGGTCGGACGAGCTGCTGGCCTCGATCGGCCTTCCGGTCGGGCACGACTACATGCGCTTCGCGGTCGCGACGCTGGGCAGTGCGCAGCTCACCGTGTGCCGCACGGGCTACACGGGGGAGCGCGGCTACGAGCTCGTCTGCACGGCGGCCGACGCCGGCGCCGTCTGGGACGCGGTCGTCGCGGCCGGCCGGCCGTACGAGCTGGCGCTGTGCGGTCTCGGCGCCCGGGACACGCTCCGTACGGAGATGGGCTACCCGCTCCATGGCAACGACCTGTCGCTCGAGATCTCACCGGTCGAGGCCGGCATTCTCTGGGCGGTCGGGTGGAAGAAGCCGGTCTTCGACGGGGCCCAGTCCCTGCGCGCGCGGCGGCTGGCGCCGCACCGCGTGCTGCGCGGGCTCAAGGCCGTCGGGCGTGGCATCCCGAGACACGGCATGGAGGTCGTCGACGCCGACGGCGCAAAGGTCGGCGAGGTCACCTCGGGGACGTTCTCCCCGACGCTGCGCCAGGGCATCGCACTGGCCCTGGTGGACCAGTCCGTCGTCGAGGGAGACCAGGTCGGTGTCGTCATCCGGTCCCGTACGGAGGCTTTCGACGTCGTCAAACCCCCGTTCGTCGCACCCGGGGTGCGTGGCGCGTGAGAAGGGTCGTCCGGGCCCGCGTCCTGCACCTTCTGGTCCTGGTCGCCGGAGTGGCCGCATTCGGCTGGGCGCTGTTCGCGCCGGTCGCCACGATCCGCTGCCACGACGTCATCATGAAACCCGGTGACGTCTGCTCCTATGCGAGCCTCAACGGGGCCGACAACGGGCAGAAGCAGTCGTACGAGCAGAGGATGGCCACCGAGAGGTCGGCACGGCCCGTCATCGCGGTCGTCGGACTCGGGGTCGCCGCGTTCGGAGGGGCGCTGCTCTGGTCGGCGATGCGCCGCAAGGAGTCACTCGGACAGTGACATGGGCCCGTACACGGGGCGCCCTTCGTGGTACAGGCTCACGGACCTGATGCCCCGCTCGAGCAGCTCCTCGTACATCTCCGTCAACCAGGCTTCAGCGTCCGCCTGCGTGGGGAACGGTCCGCCCACGCCGGGACCGTCCATCGCCTGATCGCCGTCGCGCCAGGTGAACCCGAAGTACATGGCCGGCTCCTCAGAGTTTCGTGCCGCGCTTCACGCGCGGAGCGGGGGAGCGCCAGGGCCGGATCGACAGCGCACGGTTGACCGCGAGCATGAGCAGGCCGCGGGTGGAGCCGCCGGGGTGCCTGACGGCGAGCAGCTTCTTGTAGCCACGCCACATCAGGTACAGGTCGGCCACCGCGAGCACCAGCAGGCCCCACACGACGAAGACCGAGATCTCGACGAGCAGGGGCCACTTCGTGCCCAGGAGGCTGACGGCGAGGACGAGGATCCACGCCGGGAGCAGGATCTCGGTGATGTTGAACCGTGCGTCGATGTAGTCGCGCATCAGCACCCGCTCAGGCTGGTTGTCCTGTGCGGCCATGGCCTTCGCCTGGTTGGCGCGGCGCACGTCCCGCTCGTGGACCCGCGCCTCCTTCTTCGTGAGCACCGGGTTCACCCGCTGGCGCCGCGCAGCCTCCGCCTGTCGACGGGTCGGGGTCGGTACGCCCTTGCCCCTGGGCTGGTCGCTCGGGGCGGGGTCGGACACCCCGGATGTCGACTTCTGCTGCGGGTCGTACGGGCGGAACACTCCCACGGTCGTCCTTGCTGCTCGTCCTGGGCCCTGGTGAACGTGTGGGCTCCCGCGCATCGTACCTGCACGACGTCGCGGGAGGCGACGGCGAGGTCGTCTCGCGTACGCTCCGTTGCACCATGCGCGTACTCGTGATCTCTGCCGGGCTGCCCTCCCTCGGTCCCGCCGCGGCCGGTTCGGCCGTGGGGGCCGCCTGGGCCGAGCTGGGCCACCAGGTCGCGGTCGTCCCGATCGGGATCGGTGGGCAGCGCCTCGTCGACGCCGTGGGAAGCATCCCGGGGACGGAGGTGCTGCTCCCGGCCGCTGGGCGGTCGAGCGAGGGTCTGGGCCGCGACCTGGCCGCCCTGGACCCGGACACCCGCACGGTCCTTGTCGACCTGACGGGCGACTGCCCTGACGACGCCGGTGCCGGACTGCTGGAGGCCCTGGGCGAACCGGAGGTCCTGACCGGTCGGGCCCTGGTCGGGGTTGCGCGTGAGGAGGAGCTCGACGCGGCGCTGCTCGGCGTACGGGGCGTGGCCGCTCGCCGGTCGTTCGCGTCGGGAACGCCTGACATCGGCGCTGCCCTGGCGGGGGACGCGGTCCTGGCCGGTCTCGCCGCCAGGATCGGGATGCCCGACCCACCGCCAGGCGCCGGTGCGGGGAACGGGCTGGCGCTCGCGATCCTCGCCCTGGGCGGCGTCGTCCGCACCGGTCCCCAGATCATCGGCGAGCTGGTCGGCGTCGGACGCTCGCTGGAGGCCGCGGACCTCGTCGTGGTCGTCACCGAGGTGCTCGACTTCGGGGGGGCCGGCATGGCCGAGACGCGCGCAGCGTCCGCGTGGGCCGAGCAGGGACTCGTACCGTGCATCGCCGTCGCCGGGCAGGTCACGATCTCGAGCCGCGAGCTTCGTACGTTCGGCGTCGAGTCGGCGTACGAGGTGGGTGACGACCCGGCCGCCGGTGCTGCGCGGGTCGCTCACAGCTGGACCTGGTGACCACGGGGCGACGAGAGTCGTTGGAACTTCAACTCTTCACGTAGACTG
>DAIEHO010000044.1 GCA_027353565.1 Propionibacteriaceae bacterium | reverse complement strand
GAGGAACTCGTGGCCGTCCTGAGAGATCTCGGTGCCGGTGTACTTGGGGAACAGGACCTTCTCCCCGACCTTCACGGTGATCGTCTCGTCGTCGTCGCCCACCGCGACGACGAGGCCCTTCTGCTGCTTCTCCTTGGCGGTGTCGGGAATGACCAGGCCGCTGGCGGTCACCCCCTCTTCCTCGACGACCTCGATGAGGACGCGGGAACCGAGGGGCTGGATGGAGTCGTTCACTGTCTGCCTTTCGTACGTATCCGGTGGTCAGTGTGAGGTGAGGCCGAGCATGCGGTCGATCCGCGGCTTGTCGAACCCGACGACCGGGCGGCCGCCGATCTCGACGACGGGAACACCCATCTGGCCGGTGCGCCGTACGAGATCCCTGGCCGCAGCCTGGTCGCGGGAGACGTCGACCTCTCGGAAGGTGATCTTCTGCTCGGTGAGGTAGCGCTTCACCCGCACGCACCAGGGGCAGGTCGGTGTCGTGAACACCAGCACCTTCGGCTGGCGCTTCGTGCTGTCCGGCGTCGTCATGGACCCTCCTCGTCTCATATCAAGGTATACCCCAGGGGGTATATGGGTTTCAAGTTCGCGCATCGCGACTTGACTTCACTTGAACGTCGGTTCAATATGTTGAACGTGAGTTCAAGACCAGACAGGAGTACGCCGGCGCGGATCCGCGACGCGGCCGTCGCCTACGTGGGCGAGCATGGCTGGGAGAAGGCGACCAGTCGACAGATCGCCGCCGCAGCAGGGGTGCCCGTCGGGCTGGTCAACTACCACTTCGGCTCGAAGGACGGACTGCGGCAGGCGTGCGACGACTGGGTCATCGAACGGCTCGCGGAGGACAAGGGGCTCATCCTCGGGGCCGGACCGCTGCCGCGCATGGACACCTACATCGACGACCACCCGGAGCTTCGGCCGATCACCGAGTACATCGGTCAGTGCATGCGGTCGGGCGGCCCTGTCGCCGAGCACTTCTTCGAGCGGATGGTCGAGCTGACCCAGGAGATGATGGCGTTGGCCGCCGACGGGGGGACCTTCCGCCGCTACCACGACCCGTACGCCGCCGCAGTGATTCTCGTCGCGTACGGCGCCGGGGCATCCCTGTTCGGCGACACCATCGCCCGGCTGCTCGGCGGCACGAACCTGCTCGACACGGACACGTACAACCGCTACGTCCGGACAACCATCGAGATCTACACCCACCCGCTGATCATCGACGAGCGCTACCTCGACGCGCTTGACGCACAAGACATGCTCCCGGCGAGCGCCGAGGGAGACATCCGCAAGGAGAACCCATGAGTACCAACGCGATAGAGATCTCCGGCCTCGTCAAGCGCTTCGGTGCGACCGTGGCGCTGGACGGCCTGACGATGACCGTACCGACGGGCCAGATCCACGGCTTCCTCGGACCCAACGGGGCCGGCAAGTCCACGACCATCCGGGTGCTGCTCGGGCTGCTGCGTGCGGACGCCGGGACGGCAAGGCTCCTGGGGGGCGACCCGTGGCACGACGCGGCGACCCTTCACCGGCGCCTGGCGTACGTGCCGGGCGACGTGAACCTGTGGCCCAACCTCACCGGTGGCGAGGCGATAGACGTGATCGGGCGCGCCCGCGGTGGCCTCGACAAGGCCAAGCGCGCGATGCTCATCGACCGCTTCGACCTGGACCCGACGAAGAAGGGCCGCGCCTACTCGAAGGGCAACCGACAGAAGGTCGCCCTCATCGCGGCGCTCGCCTCCGACGTCGAGCTGCTCCTGCTGGACGAGCCGACCTCCGGGCTCGACCCGCTGATGGAGAAGGTGTTCAGCGACGTCATCGTCTCGGAGCGCCGGGAGAACACGACGGTCCTGCTGTCGAGTCACATCCTGAGCGAGGTCGAGCGGCTGTGCGACCACGTGAGCATCATCCGCGAGGGGAGGATCGTCGAGACCGGCACGCTCGAGCAGCTGCGGCACCTGCACCGGACGCGCCTGTCGGCGACCATCGGCGACCTGTCGGTCCTGTCCCGGCTCGACGG
>DAIEHO010000144.1 GCA_027353565.1 Propionibacteriaceae bacterium | reverse complement strand
AACGTCAACGAGATGTTCGCGTTCGCGTTCGATCCGCCGCTCGCCGGGGTGTTACCGGTGCCGAGGCAGCCGCTGAGGAGCGCGGAGCCACCGACGACGGCACCGGCGGCGAACAGGCCGCGCCGGGTGAGGTTGACGCGGGTAGGGGTCGGGATGGGCATGGGTGTTCTCCTTTGAACGGTGTGCTGACTCAGGCGGTGTGGATGGGTGTCATGTGGACGAAAGCGGCATTGCACTGCTGCTGCAGGGCGACGTCGGCCCACATGGCGTGTTGAGGGGCGGCGTTGGAGCAGACGATGGTTCCCCAGGCATCGACACGCATCGACTCGTCGATGGCACGACGGCAGAACTCGGCGCCGACAGGGCCCTCCTCGAAGCGCCCGTCACGTGGCGTGTACCCGATCCAGCCCTCCCCGAAGACGAGGGGAACGCCGTGCACGACGGCCCAGTCGCGGGCGACGTCGAGCCACAGCGTGAGCCGCTCGTTCATGGCCTGCTCCCAGATGCTGAAGTGGCGGTACAGCCAGCGGTCGATCGCCTCGGCGTCACCGTTGTCGTGGACGTAGATCTCGGGTGCGGAGATGATCGTCGCCCGCCGGCGGAAGTCGGCCCCGGGGCCCCAGGAGGCGATCGGCGGCGCACCGGGCAGCAGGATCTCGCTGGCCTTGTTCTCGTCGAACGCGGCCACCGTTCCTCGCAGCCCGTACTCGGCGATGAACGCGTCGAGCACGCCGTAGACGTACGGATGGGTGACGAGCACGTCGATGTTCTCGGGGACGCCTCGCATCCCGCCGACGGGCACGTGGGCGTAGTTGACGGTCACCGGTACGGTCGGCTGGCGCTCGTGGAAGGCCGTCACCGCACGCTCGAGTCGAGGCCGTAGTCCGACGACACGATCGTCGAGGGTCCCGGTGATGCCCTCCGCGAGGTGGCCCACCTGGACCTCGTTGTGCACCTCGACGAACGCGATCCGGTCCGCGAGGTCATGCTCGGAGAGGAACGCGACGAGGTCGGCCTGAGCGACCGCCTGTGCCTCGGCGCGGTCCTCGGGGTCGATCGCGATGAGGGCGTCGAACCAGTCCGAGGTCTCCGCGAAGGAGGAGCTCTGCTGGTACTCCCAGCTCGACACGATGACGTAGCAGTCGTGCCGCTTCGCAGCCGCGAACAACGCCAGCAGGTGGGCTCGCGCGTCGATGACCGTGGGTGCGCCGACGTCGTACCAGCGCACCCGCTGGCCGTAGGCGCCGCCCAGCGGGCCGAGGTGCAGCGCGGTCGTGTCGAGGCCGCTGCCGAACAGCAGGTACGGCATCGCGCAGATCCGGACCGTGTTGTACCCACGCTCGACCGCCTCGTCGAACGCCTTGTCCAGGTCCTCGAAGGGTTCCCCGGGACCGGTGCGCACGTACCAGGAGAAGTCCCACAGCGTGATCGTCAGTCGCCTGGGAAGGTGGTCGGGTATCGCCACCGGTGTGTAGCTCATCGGGCGCTCCTTGCCGCGAGGTCGCGTCTGAGGTCCAGCGCGAGGGTGTGTGAAGGGTCCGCGGTCAGCACGGCGTCGAGCTGGTCGGCCCCCGCCGAGATGTCGCCGCCGAGCAGGGCGAGCTGGGCTCGCAGGAGGTCGATCTCGAGGTCTCGCTGCCGCTGCGGGTCGTCGTGGAACAGGAGGAGGGTGGGCAGCGACGTCGCGAAGTAGTCGATCCTGGCCGGAGTCGCAGCCAGCCCCGCCACGTACGCCCCGAGGCCGGTCACCAGTGCGTCCGCAAGGACATCGTCCCCGAGGCGCCGGGCCGCGAGCACGGAGAAGTACGTGTTCTCCGAGTACGACCTCGGGCTCATCGACGCGAAGTCGCCGACGGCCGCAGCCGCCGCGCGCCAGGCCTGGGTCGCCGAGTCCTCATCACCGGTACGGGCACAGGCGTCCCCGAGGGCCAGGTAGAGCGGGGCCGGGTTCTCGAGCGGGTGACGACGCTCCCCCAGCGAGTCGGGACTGTCGATCGCGGCGAGGATCGCCGCGACGGCGGTCGGCCCGTCCTGCGAGTCACGGGCGAGCGCGAGCTGGACACGTTCCCAGACTCCGAGCACCTGCCCCTCGCCGCCCTCCCAGGGCTGGAAACGGCGTGCCGACAGGACCTGCAGGGCTTCCGCAGGACGGTCAGCGCTCACGAGCAGCTGTGCGTACGACACGGCCAGGTCGTCACGAACCGTCGGGTCCGCGCCGGCCTCCATCAGCGCCAGCCGCTCGGAGACGGGTGCGCCGCTGCGCTGCAGGAGCTGGTCACGCTCGTAGGCGAGGCGTGGGTCGCGGGGTGCCGCCTCGAGAGCCTTCGCGTACATGTCGACCGCCTGGTGCGCGTCGTGCAGGACGTTGTACGAGCCGACCCCGAGGTTGCGCCACACGACCGGGTCTCCGGCGTCGAGCACGGAGGAGTCGCGCCAGCACGCCATGGCCTCCTCCTTGCGGTCCAGGGCGTAGAGCCAGTGCCCCTTCAGCGCGAGGGCAGTGGGGTCCAGCGGGTCGGCCAGGATGGCCGCATCCAGTGCCGTGACGTCGTCGAGCCGCGAGGCGAAGTTCCAGGTACGGTCGGCCGCCCGGGCACGGCGTCGTACGTCGGCCGCCTCGCTCGGGCCCCCCATCAGGTCGCGCACCCGTGCGAGGTGGTAGGCGGCCAGCACACCGCACGCGGTCTGTCCCAGGGGTCGCTGGGCGTCCGTCGCGACGCATCGCTCGTACAGGTCGACTGCCGTGGCCCAGTCACCGATGCGCTCGGTCTCGAGGGCGACGTCGAGGAGGGTCTGCGCCTCCTCGAGTCCGTGCGTCATCGTTCCCGCCAGGCAGCGCGCCCACGAGTCCAGAGGGTCGAGCGCCAGGGTCTCAGCGAGCACGAGCTCAGCCTCCCCGGACCGCCCGAGACGGCGCAGGAGCACCACAGCCAGGTCACGGGCCTGAAGGTGGTCCGGGCGCAGGTCGAGCGCCGCCCGCACCCGTACCAGCGCCTGCTCGTCGCGGTGGTGCCGGGCGTCGATGACCGCCAGCTGGAGCGATCCGGCCGCCGTCCACTCCTCGAGCCAGGTCGCCTTCCCGAACGCCTCGTACGCCTCGTCGTCGCGGCCCTGTCTGACGAGGACGAGCCCCAGCAGGTAGTGCGCGTCCCCCGACTCCGGGTTCGCGTTGAGCATCGTGAGGCGGGCGATGGCCGCGCGGCAGTGGGCCTCGGCGTCGGCGTACAGCCCCTGCCTGTACCGACGGGCGGCGAGGGCGGTGTGGCTCGCAGCATGCCCGGGGTCTCGGCGGATCGCCTCCGACCAGTACGGCTCGGGCGACCGCGTGGCGTGACGGTACTGCTCCAGGTGGCGTCCCACGAGGTACAGCTCCTCCACCGACGAGACCGCCTCGGGGGCCTCGGGCTCGCGGGCGGGCTCCACGTCCGTGACCGCCGACCTCGACGGCGTCGACCAGGACAGGAGCTCCTCGGCGGCCCGGCGGAGGGTCACGTGGACCGGACCGGTCGTGGCGAGCACCACCTCCGCGCGCTGGGTCGGCGACAGCTCCAGCAGCGAGCGGTGGAGGTCCTCGCCGGACACGCCCCGGACGAGGACCTCGACCGGGCCCAGGATCTCCGTGGCGTCGAACCGGAGCGTTGTGACGTCGCCCACCTCGACCCCCATCGCGACCGAGAGGGTGGCGGCGCAGGCCGGACCCGTACCGGCCAGTGGGTACCAGTGCTGCTCGAAGGCCTTCGTCTCCCCGGGTGCGAGGTGCGAGAAGTCGGGCTGGTTGTCGGTGAACACGCCGGCCATGAGCTCGATGTACGCGGCGTCGGAGTCGGCGAGGTTGCTGTTCCACATCCGGCCGAACGGCTCGTCCCCCCACGTCCACTGCTTCTTGCCGACGGCGTACGTGTGGTCGGCCCAGTGGACGAAACCCGCGTCGGCGCGGTGGTCGTACCCGCCGAAGAAGTCGCCGCGAGAGCCCAGTGCCATGTACGACGTGGGGACGGGGATGTTGCGTGACCAGTCGAGCCGGTCGCCCGGGACGCGCCGAGGGCTGTCCGGACGCGTGTCGAGCGCGCGGCGCGACGGGTAGTCGATGCCGTAGTACGTACCGGTGGCTGCGGGGAACGTACTGACCGCTCGCTTCGCGTGGTCGGCCACCATCGTCACGTCGTCGGGGAAGAAGGACTGGTAGTCGGAGTGGACCTCCGCGGCGACGTTGGCCCACCACAGGAACGTCTGCGGCTCGTCGCTGCGGTTGTACAGGCGCACGCGCAGGTCGATCACCGTGGAGCCGGGACGCAGTCGCACCCCGTGCAGACCCTTCATCCGGGCGAACGGGTCGTGGTCGGAGCACCAGACCGTCCCGTGCTCCTGGTCGACATGCCACGACATCGGCAGGAACGTGCCGGGCCGATGGTGCTGCGGCCAGTTGAACTCCACACCGCCCGCCAGCCACGGCCCCGCGAGCCCCACGAGCGCCGGCTTGATCTCGGGGTTGGCGAAGAACATCGGGTAGCCGGTCCGCTTGTCGACCGCGAACTGGATCCGGCCACCGATCTCGGGCAGCACGAGGATCCGCAGGAACTCGTTCTCCAGGTGGAGTCCGACCCATTCGCGGTCGACCCGCTGCTCGCTGATGCGGTCGATGAACGGCAGTGGGAAGACCTTGCCGCTCGAGCCCTGGTAGACGCGCTGGTCGAGGTAGGCGGGATACCGGTCGGGGCTCTCGGGCATGTACGTGGGAAGCGTGACCGGTGCCGACCAGACGGCCACAGCCGCCTGGGAAAGGCGCTCCGGACGGGCCGGCAGCATTGCCTCAACGTTGATCACGGGGTTGATGCTAGGGAAGCCCCACACCCGGGAGGAATGTACGAAACAACGCTCGACCTGGATGATTCTCTGATGTTATGGTCACATGACCACGTTTCTCCGCGATGGCTTCCCCGGACAACGGCTTCACGTCCTGCCGAGCCCGCTCGTGCGGGAGGCCCTGCACAGACCGCCCACATCACGCCTGCTGGTGACCGATGCGGGGTACTTCCCGCACGCGTCCCGGCACGGCCGCGTGCGACGGACCGGGTCCGCACAGACCATCATCATCGTCTGCACGGAGGGGGCCGGCTGGTGTGACCTGGACGGGAGGCCTCATGACATCCGAGCGGGAGAGGCCCTGGTGATCCCCGCCCGAATGGCCCATCGCTACTACGCCGACACCCGACGCCCATGGTCGATCTGGTGGCTTCACGTCACCGGTGACGACGTCCCCGACCTGCTCGCCGCGACCGGAACCACCCCTGCCGCTCCCACGATGGTGCTCTCCGACCTCGTGGCGGTGACCGATCTGGTGGAGACCGTCTGCAACGCGCTCGAGGCGGACGAGACGGCCGCGAGCCTCACGGCCGCTGCCGGCGCCGCCTGGCACCTGCTCGCGCTCCTGGCCGGACAGCGCCAGCAAGGCGGCGGGGGCTCGCCGATCGTCCTGGTGCAAAGCCACCTGCGGCTGCACCTTGCGGCACCCGTGAGCGTCCCGGAGCTCGCAGCCATGGCTGGGTTCAGCCCGTCGCACTTCTCGGCCCGGTTCCGGGCCGTCACGGGCTTCTCGGTCGTGGAGTACGTCAAGCGTCTGCGCATGGCACGCGCCAGACAGCTCCTGATCACCAGCGAGCTCAGCGTCGCCGAGGTCGCCGGCGACGTGGGCTACACCGACCCGTTCTACTTCTCGCGCCAGTTCCGGGCTGTCACCGGCCTCAGCCCCCGGTCGTACCGCCAGCGCGCGCAGGAGGAGGCCTTTCCGATCGACTGAGCGTCCCGGTCACCGGGCTTGACGCGCGAGACGGTGCGTGATGCCCCCTCACGACCGCCGCTTCGTGGTGGTGTGGGTGAGCGGACAGTGCGCCGAGGGGTGAGGGTCACTCGACGAGGTCCAGGACGACCATGTCGGCGTCGTGGGACATGCGGAAGTCGACCGGTACGCCCACCGCCAGCTCCTCGGCTGTGGCGACTCGGCCGTTCACGCGGTAGCGGGCGCCGGCACGGAGCGTTCGGGGACGCAGCACGACGTGGTCGGGCCGCCCCGCCCGTGCGAACACCAGCATGACCGTTCGGGTCGGCGTGCCGTACTCCACGGCGTAGACCGGGTCGGACGGCGTGCCGTGGGTCTCCACCCGACCCGTGTGGATCGTGGTGCGGACCGCGCGGTAGCGGCCCACCATGTCGGACCCGAGGGCAAGCGCCGCAGGGGTCCACGCGGCGAGATCGCCCCCGACACCGAGGAGACCCGACATGGCGACCAGGAAGCGGAACGTGAGGCTGGCCGGCTCCGTGTCGAGCAAGTCGGGCTCGTCGGTCACCC
This sequence comes from Propionibacteriaceae bacterium, assembly GCA_027353565.1. Taxonomy (GTDB): domain Bacteria; phylum Actinomycetota; class Actinomycetes; order Propionibacteriales; family Propionibacteriaceae; genus Fen-668. The sequence goes on along the minus strand of DAIEHO010000144.1, from coordinate 221 downwards.
ACGAGCTCATCACGTGGGGCCCGTACGCGGAGAGGAAGCCGTGCTGGATCGCGAGCCGGTCCCTGGGTCCGGTCTCGTCGCTCGGCCACACACAGTCACTGAGGGCCAGCACGTCCGGGTCGATCCGACCGCCCCCGCCGCTGCACGCCTCGACGGTGACGTGCGGGAACTCCTCGCGGATCATCCCCATGACCTCGAGATAGCCCCTGGCATGCTGGATC
>DAIEHO010000127.1 GCA_027353565.1 Propionibacteriaceae bacterium | reverse complement strand
GGTGGGAGGGGCCGTCCGTCGTGGAGCACCTCGCCGCCGCAGGCTTCCGGATCTCGACCTCGGGAGCCGCGGAACGGCAGGGGATCGTCCAGCGGCTCGACGTCGGGACGTCGGGGCTCATGGTCGTGGCCAAGAGCGAGGTCGCATACACGCGGCTCAAGGATGCTTTCAGGCACCGTCTGGTCGACAAGACGTACCACGCGCTCGTCCAGGGGCATCCGGACCCGTTCGAGGGGACGATCGAGGCACCCATCGGGCGTGACCCCAACCACGACTGGAAGATGGCCATCATCGCGGGTGGCCGTCACTCGGTCACGCACTACACGACGTTGGAGGCCCATCGGGCGGCGAGTCTTCTCGAGATCCATCTCGAGACGGGCCGTACTCACCAGATCCGCGTCCACATGGCAGCCCTGCATCACCCGTGCGTGGGCGACCCCCTGTACAGCGCGGACCCTGTCCTCGCCGCCAGGCTCGGCCTCGACCGCCAGTGGCTGCATGCCGTGCGGCTGTCCTTCGAGCATCCAACACGTGGCGAGACTGTGACGTTCACGAGTGGGTACCCCGACGACCTGCAGAACGCGCTGGACCTCGTCCGGTCCACATAACTTCGGGCAGTAGGGTTCACGATGTGCGAAGAGCCAAGATCGTGTGCACCCTCGGCCCAGCTACATCCGGCGACCGGATGGATGCCCTGATCGAGGCCGGGATGAACCTCGCGCGGCTGAACATGAGCCACGGGGACTACGCCGAGCACGGCGAGAGACTGAACGAGGTACGCAGAGCCGCGAAGGCGGCCGGCAAGCCCATCGCCGTGTTCGCGGACCTCCAGGGACCCAAGATCCGGCTCGGCCGGTTCGAGGCAGGACCTGTCGTCCTCGTGAACGGTGCGACGTTCAGCATCACCATCGACGACATCCTGGGAGACGTGGACCGCTGCTCGACGACGTTCAAGGGGCTGCCCGGCGACGTCAACGTGGGCGACTCGATCCTGATCGACGACGGACGCGTGGAGCTGCGCGCCACGCAGGTCACCGACACCGACGTCGTGTGCGAGGTGGTCGTCGGGGGCCCGGTGAGCAACAACAAGGGCATCAACCTCCCCGGTGTCGCCGTGAGCGTGCCCGCGCTGAGCGAGAAGGACCAGGACGACCTCCGATGGGCGTTGGCGCAGGGTGTCGACATGGTCGCACTCTCGTTCGTGCGCAGCGCCAAGGACATCATCGACGTGCACCGGATCATGGACGAGGAGGGGCGACGCGTCCCCGTCATCGCCAAGATCGAGAAGCCTCAGGCCGTCGACAACCTCGACGAGATCATCGATGCGTTCGACGCGTTCATGGTTGCCCGCGGCGACCTGGGCGTTGAGCTACCGCTCGAGGACGTGCCGGTCGTGCAGAAGCGCATCATTCGGGCCGCCCGGACGTGGGCCAAGCCGGTCATCGTCGCCACCCAGATGCTCGAGTCGATGATCTCGTCGCCGCGTCCGACGCGTGCGGAGGCATCCGACGTGGCTAACGCCGTGCTCGACGGTGCCGATGCCGTCATGCTGTCCGGGGAGACGTCGGTCGGTGCGTACCCGGTCGAGACGGTCTCGGTCATGGCGCGCATCATCGCTGCCGTCGAGGACCACGGGTTCTCGTCCATCAACGAGATCGAATGGGACCCGCACACCACGGGCGGCGTCATCGCGATGGCCGCCGCCGAGGTGGCCGGGCGCATCGGAGCGCGTTACCTCATCGCCTTCTCCAAGAGCGGAGACACCGCCCGTCGTCTGGCACGCCTGCGGTCCGAGATCCCGATGATCTGTTTCACGCCCAGCGAGGAGACGCAGCGCCAGCTCTCACTCGTGTGGGGACTGACGACGTTCACCAGCCAGGAGCACACCGACTTCAGCGACCTGCTTGAGGAGGTCGACGACGTGCTCGCGCGCGAGAAGCTCTGCGAGACCCGCGACCGAGTCGTCATCGTCTACGGGTCGCCCATGGGCGTCTCCGGCAAGACGAACGCCTTGATGGTCCACCGCCACTACGCGCATGCATCAGGGTGGGACGGAGCCGACCTCTGAGGGTGGCTCGTGCCCGAGAGGGGAGTCGAACCCCTATGCCCTTGCGGGCAGACGGGTTTGAGCCGTCCGCGTATGCCATTCCGCCACTCGGGCATCCTCGCCCGCCCGAAATTGTGCCACAGCATGGCGTAGCGAGTGCGCCGAGGCTCGGGCAGGCGGGAATGACGCAATCAGTGCCAGAATGTGCCTCGTGACTGACGACACCAATCCTTCCTCGCCGCGCCGGGTCCTCGTTGCCGAGGACGAGGCTCTCATCCGGCTCGACCTCGTGGAGCTGCTCACGGAGGAGGGGATGATCGTCGTCGGGCAGGCGGCCAACGGCGAAGAAGCCGTCGAGATGGCGCGTGAGTTCCGCCCCGACGTCGTCGTCATGGATGTCAAGATGCCCAAGCTCGACGGCATCAGCGCAGCCGAGATCATCGCCAAGGAGCGGATAGCACCGGTGGTGATCCTCACCGCCTTCTCCCAGCGCGAGCTGGTCGAGCGGGCGAGCGAGGCCGGCGCCATGGCGTACGTGGTCAAGCCCTTCGACGCCTCCGACGTCGTTCCGGCGATCGAGATCGCCGCAGCCCGGTTCGCCCAGATCATGGCCGTCGAGGCCGAGGTGTCGGACCTGCAGGAGCGGCTCGCGTCACGCAAGGCGGTCGACCAGGCGAAGGGCCTGCTGCAGGAGTCCCTCGGGCTCAGCGAGGCCGAGGCGTTCCGCTGGATCCAGAAGACCGCGATGGACCTGCGCAAGTCGATGCGCGAGGTCGCGGAGGGTGTCGTTGACCACCACAAGGCCGGCAGGACCGGTGCCCCGAAGGCCTGACCCCTCCTGACCGTGTGGGCGGAGGGGGCCTTCGGCGCCGGGAAGTGCCACGTGGCCGCGTGTGGCCATGGTGCACGGCACCTGGTGCCGGTCGGCATCCCCCGGGACCCTCCTCAGCGGCCCACGTCCGGAAGCCGACCTGGTCGATCCCTAGGCATCCCGAGCGGCGCCGGCCCCTAGATCGTGCCCGGGCGCAGCTGGCACGTGATCCGGGCGGTCGTCAGGCGGTGCCCCTGGTCGTCGGAGACGACGATCTCGTACGTCACGGTCCGGGCACCCAGGTACAGCGGACGCGCCACACCGGTCACCCAGCCCGTGCGGGCGGAACGGTGGTGCGTCGCGTTGATGTCGACGCCCACGGGCACCAGCCCGCGCTCGCGTCCGTACGCGTACGCAGCCATCGAGCCGAGCCCCTCGGCCAGCGCGCAGGTGGCGCCGCCATGGAGGATGCCGGCGATCTGCGTGTTGCCCTCGACGGGCATGCGCCCGCGGGCCTCGTCCGCGGTGAGCTTCTCGATGACCACCCCG
>DAIEHO010000361.1 GCA_027353565.1 Propionibacteriaceae bacterium | reverse complement strand
GCCACCGGCCGTCGGCCAGGACGGGGAACCGGCGATGGACCCGCGCTACGTGGCCGCGTACGACGCGATGGAGCGCGAGGACTACCCGACCGCCCGCGCCGAGTTCGAGGCGCTGCTCGCCGCGATCCCGTCCGACGCCATCGCCAAGGCAGGCCTCGCACAGTCCGCGCTGCTCGGCCGCGTCACCTCGGCCAACCCTCAGGCTGCCGTGGACAAGCTCGCCGCCGACCCCGACGACCTGGAGGCCGTTCTCGCCATGGCGGATCTCGAGGCTGCGACGGGCCGGCTCGAGGCGGCCTTCGCACGGCTCGTCGCGGCCGTCCGCAGCCATACCGGCGACGAGAAGGACATCGTCCGCAAGCGACTTCTCGAGCTGTACGACACGTGCGAACCCACGGATCCCTCTGTCCTCCGCTCACGCAGGGAACTAGCATCAGCACTGTTCTGAGAGTCTCCAGGCGAGCTTGACGAACGCGGGCCACGACGGCGCGACTTGGGGGCCGTCGTGGCCTCGCCATGTCCAGCGCGGCTCTCCGCAGGGTCAGCGCAGCGGGCGTCCGTCCTCGAAGTAGGTGGCTGTCGTCGGCCGGACCTCGTCGATCCACCGCAGGCGTCGCGCGGCCAACGGAGACAGCCGTGGAGCAGCCTCGGCAGCGGTCAGCCAGTGGGCCGAGACGATCTCCCCGGCGGCGAGCCGCATGGCCTCGACCTCGTGCGGCAGGAGGACGCCGCCGTCGAAGATGAACTCCACGGCGTCGTCCCATCCCAGGTAGGGGGGCAGCCAGTCGACGACCAGCGGCTGCCCGAGGACGCGCTCCAGCCCGATCTCCTCGAGGACCTCTCTCTCGGCCCCGACGCGAGGTGGCTCGTGACGCTCGACGATGCCGCCGGGGAGCTCCCAGTCGTTCTTGTACGAGACCTGGAGCAGCAGCATCCGGTCGGACGTGTCACGGAAGAGGGCGTGCGCTATGACGCGGGTGCGGGGGAGCGCGGCGTTCATGACGTGCGAGAAGCCGCCGGGCCCCTCGTGGTCGTCACCGGCCACGATCGCGTACAGGTGCACGTCCTCGGAGCCTGCTGCTGTGGTGCGGCCCGTCCTGAGGACGCCCTCGTGGAGGAAACCGGCACGGTGCGCGGCGTGGCGCAGATGGGTGTCGGACGTGCCGACCAGCAGCTCGACCCGCTCGGCCCCCTCCTCGACGGCCTGGTGCCACGCAGCGCGCAGGTACGCAGCGGGGTCGCTCTCCTGCGGTGGGACCTCGAGCCTGACCGTGCGTTCGCTCACGTGCGCTCCTTGGACGGTGGTTGTTCGGCAAGGTTACGCAGCCTGTGAGAGGCCACTCATGCTGAGGGTGTCGCGTCACGGTCAGCACATACCGTCGCGGGGGTTAACGCAGGAGGCTGATGTGACGACGACCCGCCCGGGCGCGGCGGCCGGACCTGCGCGCTC
>DAIEHO010000360.1 GCA_027353565.1 Propionibacteriaceae bacterium | reverse complement strand
GATGGTGGACTTCCAGGCCGCGCTCCGGGCCAGTGCGCAGGCGAAGGGCGCCGTCGTCCGCGGAAAGTGAGCCTCGCCCGCGTGGCGGAGCCGGGACGCTGAGCGTGGCTGCGCATACTGGGAGGCGCTCAGCGATCCCTCCCGCAAGGAGAGCCAACGTGGCATCGACCGAGGCGAACACCCCCAGCGCGGACGTCTGGACGCGCAGCCAGGCGACCAAGCTGCGTCGAGGCGCGACGATGCTCGTCATGTCACTGGTCGTCCCGGGCTCGGCCCAGCTCGCCGCCGGGAACCGTCGGCTCGGCCTTGCGGGCGTCAGGATCTGGGGGGCGCTGGTCGTCGCCGCACTGGTCGCCCTGGTGTCGGTGTTCCTGGCTCGCAACGTGCTGCTCGCCGTCCTGACGACGGGCTGGGTGCTGTGGGCGGCGTCATGGGTCGTCCTGGCCATCGGCCTGTTCTGGGCGTTCCTCATCGTGAACGCATGGTGGGCCGCAGGGCCCAGGGACATGGGCGCCGTGCGCGCCGGGGTCCTGGGCGGTATCGCGATCGTGCTCGCGGGCGCCGTCGCATCGGGGGCGGTGTACGTCTCGTCGGCGCTCCGGTCCTCCGGCAGCGCGTTCTCGACAGTCCTGGGAGGCGGCGGCGACACGGCGGTGAAAGCGGGCCGCTACAACATCCTTCTGATCGGCAGCGACGCCGGGAACGACCGCACCGGCACGCGCACGGACAGCATCTCGGTCGCCAGCGTCGATGCGCGGACGGGCCGTACGGTGCTGTTCGGGCTGCCGCGCAACCTCGAGAACGTCCCCCTGGGCGACTCGTCGCCGCTGACGAAGCGCTACCCGAACGGCTACAGCTGCCCGACGCATGAGTGCATGCTGAACGCGATCTACACGCTGGCGTGGGACAACAAGGCCCTGTACCCAGGGGTCAAGGACCCGGGGCTGGAAGCCGTGAAGGAAGCCGTCCACACGATCACCGGGCTGGAGATCAACTACTACGCCATGGTCGACATGTTCGGGTTCAAGGACCTCATCGACGCGCTGGGCGGCATCCACATGGACATCAACATCGCGGTTCCCGTCGGTGGTGACACGTCGAGCGCGAAGAGCTGGATCCAACCGGGGCCGAACCGCGCGCTCACGGGTGCTGAGGCGCTGTGGTTCGCGCGCGAGCGCAAGGAGTCGACCGACTACGCGCGGATGCAGCGTCAGAAGTGCGTGATGTCGGCGATGCTGCATCAGATGGACCCGCTCACCGTGGCGTCGAAGTTCGGCCAGATCGCGGCGGCGAGCGGTCAGGTCCTCGTCACTGACGTGCCCTCGAGCGAGGTGTCGACCCTGGCGGACCTCGCGATGAAGGCCCGTTCCCTGGACATCGCGAACGTGTCGTTCGCGCCCCCGCTCATCGCACCGGGCAACCCCGACTTCGGCCTCATCCGTCAGACCGTCGCCGAGCGGATCGCCACATCGCAGGCCTTGGACAAGGCAGCGGCCAGCAGCCCGGGGAAGGCGTCGGCGGCACCGACCGCGTCAGCGTCCTCGGTGACACCGAGCACGAATCCCACGGCCGCGAAGCGGCCGACCGTCGCTGAGTCGGTCACCATCCAGACCGACGACCTGACCAGCGTGTGCACCGCTCGCTGACCGCTCCGGACGGGTGGCCGCCGTCCCTCACGCCAGCATGTCGCGGACGAGCGGACCGACCCGCGAGCCATAGAGCTCGATGCTGTCGCTGATGAGCTCGTGGGACAGAGGCCCTGTGCTCACCTTCATCGAGAACCGGGATGCGCCGAGTGCCTTGACGCCGGCGGCGATCTTTCGAGCGACGGTCTCGGGCGAGCCGACGACCATGGACCCGTGCCGCAGCTCGTACAAGAACGACTCCTTGGTCGGGCGTCGCCAGCCACGGTCGCGGCCGATGCGGCTCATCGTGGCCACGTACGGCCCGAAGTACTGCTCGACCGCCTCGTCGTCGGTGGCGGCGACGTGGCCGAAGCTGTGGTAGCCGACCCGCCCCTGAGGCTGCTCGAGCTGTTCGAGCGCACGGTGGTACAGCTCGACGAACGGCGCGAACCGGTCGACAGGTCCACCGATGATCGCGAGCATGAGGTCGAGTCCGTGCCGCGCCGCACGGATGACCGACTCGGGACTGCCCCCCACAGCGACCCAGGTGGTCAGCGGCGGCGTCTCGACCAGCGGGTAGAGCTCCACGCCGCGAAGCTTCTGGGTCAGGTGCCCGTCCCACGAGACCCTGCCCGTCTTGCGGAGCTCGACGAACATCGCGAGCTTCTCCTCGAACAGCTCCTGGTAGTCCGCGAGGTCGAAGCCGAACAGTGGGAAGGACTCCGTGAACGACCCGCGGCCCACGATGACCTCGGCCCTGCCGTGCGAGAGCGCATCGAGCGTGGAGAACCGCTCATAGACGCGCGCAGGGTCGTCGGAGCTCAGCACGGTCACGGCGCTGGCCAGGCGCAGCCGTTCGGTCCGCGTGGCGATGCCCGCGAGCACCATCTCCGGCGAGGAGATCGCGAAGTCGTCACGGTGGTGCTCGCCGATACCGAACGCGTCGACGCCCGACTGCTCCGCGAGGACGGCCTCGTCCACGACGTTGCGGATGACCTGGGCGTGACTGACCGGAGCACCGTCCAGGTCGAGGGTCACGTCGCCGAAGGTGTCGATACCGAGATCAAGCTCCATGGGGTCTCCGAGTCTGATGAACGGTCAACTATTCCCAACCGCTGAGCGGCATCGTACGTTGTGGCGCGGACGTTCTTGGAAGGATTACACGTGGGCGAACGGCTGGGCATCCTCGGTGCGGGCAAGCTCGGTACGGCGGTGGCACGACTGGCCGTCGACGCGGGCCGTGAGGTCCTCATCGCCGACGAGCGGAAAGGCCCCATGATCGAGCTCGTCGTGTCCACGGTCGCTTCCGGGGCGGGTCTCGTGGGCGTCGGCGAGATGCTCGCGTCGTCCGACATCGTGCTGCTGGCGATCCCGTACTCGCGGGTCATGGAGCTCGACCTCGACCAGCTCGCTCACGCCATCGTCATCGACGCCACCAACCCGTGGCTCGAGGCGGACGGGGCCAACCCTCCCGGCTCGCCGCTGCGGGGCCGCCGAGACCTACGTCTGGTGAGGTCCTTGAACCACGTCGCCTACGAGGAGCTGATGTCGTACGCCGAGCCGGCCGGGGCTCCGTTCCGTACCGCGATCGCGGTGGCGTCCGACGACGTGGAGGCCCGTCGCCACGTGGCGGCCCTGGTCGACGATCTGGGCTTCGACCCGGTGGAGCTGGACGGTCGGAGCGCCTGGCTGCTCGATGCGACCGGGCCGTTCTTCGGTCGGCGGCTGTCGCGGGCCGAGATGACCGCGCTCGTCTCCGCCTCGCTGCGGGCGGACCGGCTCACCTGGTGAGGCTCAGACCTCGCTCAGCGGGCGCGCGCGGTCCTTGCCGGCCATGGCGGCCACGAGGATCGCCTCCAGGGCGAACCTCGTCGCCTCCGGGAGGTCGACGGACTCCTTGTCGAGCAGCCACTGGAGCTGGATGCCGTCCATGACACCGATGATCGACGTCGCGGCGTGGGTGCAGACGTCTTCGGGGAGGTCGGGGCCGCAGACGATCCGCAGCGCGTCCTCGATGTACCTGCGAAGGGCGGAGAACCGGCTGATGACGAAGCTCCGGGCCGGATGGTCCTCGGTCACGGACTCGCCCGTGATGGCCGCATAGGTCTGGACGATGCCTTCCCGCTGGGTGTTCGCGAGGGCGGTGCGGGTCAGGTGCCAGAACAGGTCCATCCCGACCGGCATCTCCCGGTTGGCCAGGAGCTCGAGGTCCTCCTCGTCCCGGTACTCGAGGACGGCGATGAGCAGCGCCTCCTTCGAGCCGAAGTGGTGCAGCACGCCCGCGTGGGTCATCCCCACCTGGGAGGCGATCTCGATCAACGACCCTTTCTGGTACCCCTTGGTGCCGAAGGTCTTCGCTGCCGCTCGGACGATCTCCTGGCGCCGTTCGGGCGTGGACTTCCGTTCTCCCCGCGTACGGAGGGCCGACGCAGAGCCGTTCTGCATTCCCGTCACCTCGCTGTGATGGGGTGCCGACGTATCGTCACCCTTTGATCGATCAAAACTACCGTTGAAGTCGCTCGCTCGCATCAGGTCACCACGGCGAACCTCTGGCTGAGCAGGCGTGAGCTCCGGGAGTCCGGTCCGACGAGCAGCTCGAAGTCGCCGGGCTCCACGACGCGCTTCCCGTCCGCGTCGACGATCGTGCACGCGGTCACCGGAAGATCGAGCGACACGTCCACGGACTCACCGGGCGCGACGACGACCCTCTGGAAGCCCTTGAGCTCCTTGTCGGCCCACGTGACGGACGTGACCAGGTCGCGCACGTACAGCTGTACGGTCTCGGTCGCGGGGCGCTCACCGGTGTTCGCGACGGTCACCGTCGCCCGGACGATGCCGTCCGTGCCGAGGCGGGGCGCGTCGAGACGCAGGTCCGAGTACTCGACCCTGCTGTACGACAGGCCCTGCCCGAACGCGAACGCCGGCTCCTGCGTGAGGTCCGCGTAGCGGTTGCCGTGCTGCCCGCGGATCTGGTTGTAGTAGGTCGGCTGCTGACCGGCATGGACGGGGAAGGAGATCGGCAGTCTCCCGCTCGGCTCGATGTCGCCGAAGAGCAGCTCAGCGATGGCCCGGCCACCCATGTC
>DAIEHO010000092.1 GCA_027353565.1 Propionibacteriaceae bacterium | reverse complement strand
AGCCGGCCGCGAGGCTCACCGCCCCGGCGGTGGCGATGATTGACGAGGTGTCCTTCGCGTTCAGGGCGATTCTGGCAGCGCGGATCCCTGTCGCGCCGTCGCCGTCGATGAAGGCCTTGACGTGGGTGACGATGCGGTTGTCCGAGGACACCCCCGCACCGCTGACCGCGACGCCCGCGTACGCGCCGCCCGCGATTGCGGCCGAGCCGGCGAGCACGAGCGCGTCGATGGACTGGTTGGCCAGCGCGTCGATGCTGAGAGCGCCGCTCGCCTCGATGGATGATGTCTTGCTGTACGCCTGCACCTCGGCCGGGATGGCCTCGTCCACGAACGGGCGCGACCCGATGTAGTTCCAGGCGAGGGACACGCCGATCGAGGCCGCCACCCCGGCCGCCCCGATGCCGATGCCGACGGCCGCCGAGAAGGCGGCAACGATTGCCGACACGGACGAGGTGCTGCTGGCAGCGAGGTAGACGTTGGCGGCCTGCGCGACGGTGCTGTTCTCGAGGTAGGCGTTGACCTTCGTCAGCACCACGTTCTGCGCGACGGCGCCCGCCCCGCTGACGGCGACCCCAACGTTGAGGCTGGCGGCGACCGCGACCGCGGCGGCGACCGAAACGGCGTCGATGGTGGCGCGGGAGACCTGGAGCTCCGTGGCCTGGCCGTTCTGGACCTTCGTCACGAGGTAGACGTCGTTGCCGGCGACGACCTGCCACGAGCGGCCCGCCTCCACGACCGACACCACCGGCAGGACCCGCTCCCAGGTCGCCGTGTCGGTGTAGTCCGCGGCGCCCACGTTCACGGTCGTCTCGCTCGTGCCGACGAAGCGGTAGACGAGGCGGGCCGTGCCGCTGCCGCTGTAGCCGGTGGTCACCCGCACCGTGTCGCCGTTGTTGAGCGCACGGCTGCCGGAGCCACTCGAGTAGGCCGCGTCGCCCGCCCACGGCGTCCACCTCGTGGTGTCGGTGAGGATCTCCTCGCTTAAGTCGACCCACGTGCCGTTCTCGCCGATGAACGTGTACGCCCTGCCCCACGTCCCGCCGTACGTCGAGCTCGGGATCGCCCAGACGCTCTCGCCCCGATCCATGTAGCCGGCGCCGGTCGCGAAGTAGATCGGCAGCCCGAACGCCGGCGACCACGTCGTCTCGTCGCTGTAGTCCTGGGTGCTCAGAGCAACCGAGCCCGGCGTCCCGATGTAGATGTACGTCTTGCCCGGGATGCCGCAGGGATCGGTGCCGTCGAGGGTGCACAGGGCGTAGCCCTTGGACACGACGACCTTGTCGCCGCGGGCGAGCGTCTTCGTGCCCGACCCTGACGTGAACGCGACGCCCGGCTGGAGCTCGAAGCCGGCGGCACGGAACTCGTCGTCGATCTTGCCGAGGATCGTCCGGTCGTCCGCCGCATCGCCGCCGTCCGGCGAGTCCGCGTTGGCGGCGTCGTCGAGATCGGCGGCGGTGACGGTCGCGAGGTTGAAGGGAGCTCCAGCGCTCTTGAACAGTTGTCGGCCGATCGAGGTCGCCGCGATGTCGATGTTGCCGCCGGTCGCCTTGACCGTGGGCACGTCCTTGACGTACGCCGCGACGTCGTTCGCGACCTCGTTGAGGGCGATCGAGAGGCCGATCGAGACGGAGACGGCAGCGGTGCCGGCGAACGACATGGCGATCGCGGCCGCGCCGGCGATCGCGCGGATCCCGGACGCGTCGTCGGCCGTGACGGTGATGCTCTTCGCGCTGACCTGGGAGGTGGAGCCGTCGCCGTCGATGAACGCCTTGACGTCCGACCGGATCTTGTTCTGCGTGAAGACGCCCGCCCCGCTGACCCCGACGCCGGTCGTGCCGCCGCCGGAGATCGCGACCGCGCCCGCGATCACGACGGCGTCGATCGTCTCGCGGCCCTGGGCGCTGACGGTCAGGTCGCCGGTCGCGTTGACGCTCGAGTCGACGATCGACGCCTGGACGCCGGCCAGGCTCGTGGCCGCCGGAACCGGGGCAAACCCGACCTGCTTCCACATGTTGTAGTCGGAGTAGTCCATGTCGCAGAGCGGGACGACGCCGACCACGAGGTCGCCCTTGTACTCATAGACATCGCCCTTGAACGGACCGTGGGTCACCTTGACCGTGTCGCCCGCCACCAGCGTCGCCGGCCGGCTGCCGCTCTTGTACTTGGCCGTGTCAAGCGCGGTCTTCGTCCAGGCGTCCTCGTCGCCGTAGTTCTGCTCGTAGAGGTCGACCCAGCCCGGGAGGGCCTTCCCGATGTACTGGTACACGTCGCCGGCCCGCGCGCCGCGGACGATCCTGACGGTCGCGTCCGCGGGCAGGCTCGTCGGCCGCTCGATGCTCAGGTAGTCGGAGCCGGCGGGCTGCCAGAGCGAGCGGATCGAGTAGTCCTGGCCGTCCGCGTTCTCGCTCGACTTCTCCCTCAGGTCCGGCTCGCTCAGGTCGGCCGTTCCCACGTACTTGAACACGCCGCCGGCATAGTCGCCCTCGACGACCTTGACCTGCTTGCCGCTGCTGAGCGTCGTCGGGTGCTCGGCCGAGAGGTTGTCGTACGCCGGGGCGTAGGTCGGGTCGCTGCCGATGAAGTTGCGGGCGACCGAGATGCCCAGCGCGACCCCGACGCCGGTCGTCGCGCCGAAGGCCACCGCGGCCGCGACCGCCGCCACCGTCGCCTCGATCGTCGAGGTGCTCGTCGCCGTGACGGACACGTCGCCCACCGTGTTCGCCGCCAGGCCGACCGTGCTGTCCTCGATCGAGGCGGTCGCCTTCGAGAGGATGATGTTCGTCGACTCGGAGGCGCCGCCGGCGAGCGAGACGCCGGTTCCGAGGCTCATGGCCGCCGAGACCGCGACGGCGATCGACTTCGCCTTGATCGTCGCGCCCTGCGTGACCGTGACGGTCACGTCGCCGCCGCCGGTCGTGACGCTCGAGGCGTCCTTGATGGACGCGGCGACGTCGTTGTCGATCGTGTTGTGGGCCAGCGACAGGCCGATCGAGAGGGCGACCGCCGTGTCGCCGGGCGCGAGGCTCGCGCTCACCGCGGCCGCCTGCGCGTCCGCGACGATCGACGATGTGTCGCCGGCGCTCACCGAGATCGCGCCCGACGTCGTCGAGATGCCGGTCGACGACCCGAGGCCGGCCTCGATGTCCATCGCGACCTTGTTGTCGGTCCACAGGCCGCCGGCGCTGAGCGAGACGCCCGTCTTGCCGACGGCGACCGCGACCGAGGTCGCCTCGACGACGGCGTTGATCGTCGCGGTGCTCGCCGCCGAGGCCGTGATCCCGCCGGCGGCCTTCAGCTGCGTCGACGGAGTTGTCGCCTTGACTTCGAACGGGACCGGCCCGCCGTACTCGGTCCAGCCGATGAAGTTGCGGGCGAGCGAGAAGCCGATGGCGACCGCGACCGAGGTATCGGTGCTGGCGGCGATCGAGACGGCGAGGGCCTTGACCGTTGCCGCGATCGTCGACGCGTTCTCGGTCGTGATCTCGATCGTCCCCGGCGTCCCGGCGGCCTCCAGGCTCGAGCCGCTGACCGTCGCGTTGGCGTGGCCGCGGATCGCGTTGACCGCCGTCGCGCCGCCGCCGCTGAAGGCGGTGCTGCCCTTCATGCTCACCGCGATCGTGACCGCGGAGGCGCGCGACGTCGCGTCGATGGAGGCCGTCTCCGACGCCGAGACGACGATCTCGCCGCCGGTCGCCGTGGCGAGCGGGACGCTGGCGACCTTCGCGTCGGTCGCGGTGCGCACGTCATTGCGCGAGATGCTGATCGCGACGCTCACGCCCGTCGCGTTCCCGGCCGACGCTGCGACCGCGGTGACCGGCGCTTCGACGAACGAGAGGATGCTCGCGCCATCGGTCGCGACGACCTCGAGGTTGCCGTTCTTCGCCTCGATGGAAGGCTTGCCGGTGATCGCCGGCGCGTCCTTGATGACCGCCTGCGTCTCGGTGCTCACCTTGTTCATCGCGACCACCGGGGCGACCGACACCGCGTAGCTGCTGCTGTCGGACAGGCTCGTGCTGAAGGTGTTCGCCGACGTGCCGATGTGGGCGTCGATGAAGGCGTCCGTGGTCGCCGTCACCGCCACCCCGCCGCCCGCGCTGATCGTCGAGCCGCCGACCGAGGCGGAGGTCGAGACGGGGTTCTCGTTGCCGATGTCGAGGCCGAGGATCGCGTCGGCGAGGTTGAACAGGATGTTCTGGGAGTCCCAGCCGACCGTGTTGAAGGCGACGGTGAAGCCGATGGCGACCTGGTGGGCCTCGGTCTCGCTCGTGATCTCGGCCGTGATCGTCGAGGTGTTCTGCGCATCGACGATGACGTTCCCGGCGGTCGTGGCGATCGCGCTGTCCTCGATCGAGGCCTTCGCGCCGCTGAGCACGAGGTTCGTCGAGATCAGGCCGTTGACGGCCTGCGAGCTGGTGCCCTGGGCGATGACGCTGCTGAGATCGTCGGCGGTGATCGTCGCCGTCTCGAGCGAGGTGACCGAGACGCCGGTCCCGGCGGTGAGCGCCTGTCGGACGATCGTGCTCGTGACGTCGCCCCGGACGTCGTTCCGGACCGCGATCCCGCCGATCGCCGTCGCCTTGGTCTTGTCGAAGCTGACGCCGTTGTCGACGAGCCACGAGATGGCCTCGCCGATGTAGATGCGCGTCCACGGCCCGTGGTCGTAGTCCTGGGCGCCGAGGTCGAGCGAGGTCGTGCTCGGGGCGATCACCCACAGGTTGGTGTTGGTGTAGTCGATCGTCTTGAGGTCGGCGCCGCTGAGGGTCGTTGTGCCCTTGTAGCTGTACATGACGCCCGGCTCGCCCTTGCCCAGCCAGTAGAGCGGCAGCAGGACAGTGTTGCCGGCGATCACGTCGTGCGTCGTGGCGAAGTCGCCGACGTCGTACGTGGCGGTGGGGCCGTCGTAGGCGTAGACGCCACCCGGGACGGCCTCCACGAGCCCGTCGCCGTCGTTGTCATAGGCGTAGTCGCTGGCGACGCGGACCAGCTCACCGGGGGCGAGTTCGCGGGTGCCGGACTTGGTCGTGTATCCGTAGTCGACGAGTGCGGCATTCAGAAGACCCGTGACGAGGCTGAGCCCAAGGTCGCTGACCGCCTGGGCAAGGGCCTTCAGAGTGACGTCGGCGTCGATCTCGGCGCCCTCCTCGCCGCTGACGATGACCGACCCGTCCGCCTCGACGACGCCGATCCTCAGCCAGTCGGGATTCGCAGTGAGATCCTGCTGCGCCCAGTCCGACCCGCTCGGCGGGGCCCGCGGGCCGCCCACGTACTCGTAGACCACGGTGGGCGCGACATCGAGGACCATGCCCGGCCGCAGCTCGCTCGGCGGCGGCGAGGACGTCCTCAGCCGATCGTCCGAGAGGACCAGCTCGATGGCCGAACGCGTCTGGACGTTGATCATGTTCGAGGCGATCACGAAGCCGGCCGCGAACCCCTCCGAGCCCGTGACCATCACCACGATCGACGAGGCCTCGTTCGTGACCTCAGCGTTGATGACCGCCTCGTTGAGCGCGCTGACGCAGACATCGCCGGCCGAGTCGACCTTCGAGTTCGTGATCCGCGCCTCGACGTGGGCGGGATCACGATTGTCGAGGGCGCCCGCGATGAGCGGGTCCCCGAGCAGCACGTCGATCCCGTTGAAGATGAAGTTCTGCGAGCGCCAGCCGATGGTGTTGAAGGCGAGCGTGACGCCGACCGTCTGGCCGGCCGACTGGCTGGCGTTCTTGGTCGTCGCGTCGATCTGCGAGATGTCGAAGGCATCCACGACGACGTCGCCGGTGTCCGTCTTGACGTCGCTGTCGATGAGGGCGGCCCGCGCCTCCGACAGGACGACGTTCGTGGCGATGACCGCGCTGACGGCGATCGACTTGCCGCCCTTCTGCTCGAACGACCCGCCGCCGGACGAGGTGACGGTCGCGTCCGCGATCGCGCGCAGGACCGACTGCTCGACCGCCTGGATCGTCAGGCTCGCGGCGTCGACGTCGGCGCTCTTCACGTAGGCGATGGCGCCGCCGCGGACGTCGTTCAGGACGACGAGGCCGCCCACCGCGATGGTGTCCGACTCAGACACGTCCATCCCCTGCGGCAGCAGCTGGGTCTCGGCGACCGGCTTCCACCAGTCGAGGTCGGTGTAGTCCACGGTGCTCAGGTCGAGCGTCTCCTCGACGCCCAGGAACTCGTAGACGGATCCGGGAACGCCGCCCATCGGCTTCCAGAGCCCGGTGTCGGTGTAGTCCTGGAGCCCGAGGTCGAGGGTCCCGTCGTCGCCGACGTACTTGTAGACCGCGCCGCTCACGCCGGCGACCGGGGCCCAGAGCGTCGTCTTCGAGTAATCCTGGGCCGCGAGGTCGAGGCGGGCGTTGGCGCCGGTGTAGCGGTACACGGTCCCCGCCGTCCCGCCCTTTGTGTAGCCGTCGAGGACCTCGACGGTGTCGCCGGCGATGAGGAGTCGCTTGCCGGAGTCGGTGGTGAACTGCGAGTCGCCATACCCGTCGGCGACCCGGACGTTCTGGCCGTTCGCGATCGCCACGACCGGGTTCGCCTGGTCGGTCGTGAAGTCCTCGGTGATGAAGTCGGGCGCGATGCGGACACGCTGGCCGAACGTGATCGTCCGCTCACCCTCGCTCGAGAGGTAGTCGGCCGGGATGAAGTTGTTGATCTCCTGCTGCATCACCGGCATGCCGCCGTCGCCGATCGTGGTCGACGACGAGACCATGCGCACGTTCGCGTAGATGCCGGCGCTGTCCTTGGCCTGGACGAGCATGTCGCCGGCCACGTCGATGGTGACCCGGCCCACGTCCACGTACGGCGTCCAGCGGGTCGCATCCGAGTAGTCGGTCGCGTTCACGTCGATGGCGACGCCGGAGAGGGCCGTGCCGACGTACCGGTACGCGGTTCCGGGCGTGCCACCGAGCTTCGACCAGAGCTTCGTGTTCGCGTAGTCCTGGGCGTTCAGGTCGGTCCGGACGACCTTCCACAGACCGTTGCTCTCGTAGTTCTCCGCATTGAGGTCGATGCCCTTGTCGTCGCTGCCCAGGCCCTGGTCCTCGGTGCCCACGAACCGGTACGCTGCGCCGGCCGTCCCGCCGTTGCTCCACGCGGACGGCAGCCTGACCGTCTGGCCGGGCAGGACGTCGACGAGCTGCTTGCCGGTCGTGCGCGCGTTGTACGTCGTCGTGGGCTGGACGTAGCGATACGTGGCACCCGCGGTCCCCGTGACGCGCTGCCAGACGTCGGGGTCGGTGTAGTCCTGGACGTTGAGGTCGAGGGACGCGGAGGTCGAGCCGACATAGCGGTAGGTGCCGCCCGGCGCCCCACCGACCTTCCGCCAGACGCTCGAGTGGGCGTAGTCCTGGCCGTTCAGGTCGAGGGTGGCCGTGCCGCCGACGTACTGATACGTCCCACCTGGCACCCCGCCGACCAGCGTCCAGGCCGTCAAAATGTAGTTCTGCTCGCCCACGTTCCGGGTGCCCGGTGTGCCCATGTAGCGGTAGACCGCGCCGGCCACGCCGAAGCCGGTGTAGCCGTCCGTGATCCTCACCGTGTCGCCCGCCGCGAGCGCCTGGCTGCCCGAGCCGCTCGTGTACGTCGCCTTGAGCCAGGTCTTCGCCCACAGGGACTCGTACCCGTAGTTCTGCGCGGCGAGGTTCAGGGTCGCGTCGTCGCCCAGGTACTTGTAGGTCTTGCCGGGCTTCCCGCCGCCCGCATAGCCGGCCGAGACGAGCACGGTGTCGCCCGTCTTCAGCGCCTGCGTGCCGGAGCCGGTCTCGTAGCGGGCCTGGATGCCGTAGAACGGGGCCAGCAGGACTCGCGCGCCGGGCTGCACGAGCACCACCTGCGGCGCCATGAACGCGATGGCGAGGTACTGCGGCACGCCGTAGCCGGCGGCGAGCGTCACGTTCGTCGGATCGGTGAGGGTGACGGCCTGCGAGCCCGAGGCGCCGGCCGCGTAGCTCGCGGTTCCGTAGCCGGCCGGGATGAGCACGTCCGCCGGGGCGGTGAGGACGACCGGCTGGCTGCCCGACGTCGCTGCCGTCAGGTCGGCCGTGCCGTAGGTCGAGTCCAGCCTCACCGCCATCCCGGGCGCGACGTCGACGACCTGCGCCCCCGTCCCGGTCGCGACGTAGCTGTCGGGGTGCCCCACCCACGCCTCGGCCCACGCCGAGACCTTGTTGCTCGCGAGCAGGCCGCCGATCGCCTTGCCCTTCGCGCCGTACAGCGCCGAGGCCTGCGACGTCGCCGCGTTGCTCAGCGTCGCGTTGAGCTGGGCCGCGTTGTCGGCGGTCACCCTCAGTCCGCCCGCGGACGAGACGTCGGTGTCGACGACATAGGCGACCGCCTTGGCCGGCTTCTCGCCGCCCAGGGCCTCGGCGATGAGCGGGTCGCCGAGCAGCGCGTCGACAGTGTTGAAGAGCAGGTTCTGCGACTTCCAGCCGACAGTGTTGAAGGCGAGCGTGAGCCCGTAGCCGTCGCCGCTGCTCGTCGTCGCCGAGAGGATCCTCGCGTCGATGCCGGAGGTGTTCTTCGCCGTGACCGTCACGCCGCCACCGGTCGTGGTGACGTCGCTGATGGCGATGAACGCGTCGGCCGCGGCGAGCACGACGTTGGTGGCGATCTGGCCACCGACCGCGAGGACGGTGCCGCTGCCGTAGCAGCTGCCGCCCATCGCCACCACGTTGAGCAGGCCGGACGCCTTGAGGAGTGCGTTCTCGAGGGCCGTGACGTCGAGCG
Source organism: Propionibacteriaceae bacterium (assembly GCA_027353565.1). Taxonomy (GTDB): domain Bacteria; phylum Actinomycetota; class Actinomycetes; order Propionibacteriales; family Propionibacteriaceae; genus Fen-668. Next base: position 13,528 of record DAIEHO010000092.1, on the reverse strand, counting down.
ACCTGGCGTCGAGGTCGACGTTCCGGACGTACGCCTCGACGTCCGAGCGGAGGTCGTTCATGACGATGAGGATGCCGACCGCGCGCGCATCGGAGTCCGTGAAGTTGCCGATGCCGGGGTAGAGGTTCTCGAGGTTGTCCGCGCCGCCGACGAGCTTGTCCCAGTTCGCATCGTCCGTGTAGTCGACCGTCCCGAGGTCGAGGTGGACCAGGTACGCCGGCTGCCAGAGGGCCGCGTCGGCGTAGTTCGCGGCGTTGATGTCGACGCCGGAGCCGTCCGATCCGATGTACTCGTACAGCGCGCCCGCATCGCCGCCGAGCAGCCAGTTGAACGGGAGGACCACCGTGTCGCCCGTGTGGAGCGTCACGCTCTGGGAGCCGAGGCTCGCGGCGCTGTAGCTGATCGGCTTCCAGAGGGCGCCGCTGTAGTCGGTCGTGTTCAGCGCCAGGCTCGCGCCCTCGGCCTCGGTGCCGACGAACTCGTACACCCGGCCGCCCTGCCCGCCGCCGAGGTAGCCGACCGGCACCCGGACCGTGTCGCCCGGCAGGACGTTCACCTGCGCCGGAACGAGCGGGAGCGTGAACGTCGTGGCGAACGGGTCCCCGACGTAGCGGTAGACCGAACCGGTGTCGCCGCCCCCGGCGTAGCTGGAGCCGAGCCGGACGAGCTCGCCGCCGCCAAGGTACTGCTCGCCAGATGCCGTGCTGTAGTCGTAGTCGCCCGGGATGATGAACCCGTTGACGATGTCGGCAATGCCGGAGAGGTCGTTCGTCGTGATCGCGGACTGGACGACGGTGCTCTGCGCGTCGATGCCGGACCGGTCCTCGGCCCAGACCACGACTGCGCCGTCGGCGTCGACGACGCCGTTCGCGCCGCCCGTGAACTCGATGAACGCCTTGGCGTAGCTCGAGACCTTGTTCGAGGCGAGGATGGCGCCGCCCGCGAGGCCGCTCGCGCCGTAGCCGTCGGTCTGCTTCGACTTGTCCTTCGACTTCTTGTCGCCCTTCTGGCCGGCCGACATGAAGAGCAGGTCGACGGCGGCCTCGGCGACGTTCTCATTGCCAGCCACCGCGTTCAGTTGCGCCGCGTCGTCGGCCGTCACCGTCACGTCGCCGGTCGAATGGATCGGCGTGTTGCGGATGTAGGCGAGCGCGTGGGCCGGCTGCTCGCCGTTGAAGGCGGACGAGATGAGCGGATCGCCGAGGAGCGCGTCGACGGCGTTGAACAGGAGGTTCGAGGCCTTCCAGCCGATCGAGTTGAAGGCGAGGACCGCGCTCACGGCCGTCCACGCCTCGATGCGCGACGTCGACGTCGCGTCGATCTGCGCAACGTTGGCCGCCGTCACCGTGACGTCGCCGATCGGCTCCTGGCTCGTCCCGAGTGAGCCGCCCTCGACGTACGCGTCGGTCGTCGAGAGGACGACGTTGGTGACGATGACCGCGCCGTAGCCCTCCCACGGCACGATCACGCTCGTGTCGCTCGCGGAGAGGTAGCCCCCGCCGGTCGCCCAGACGCCCAGCGAGGATGCCAGAAGGTCGATGTTCTTCACGTGTGCGTCAACCGTGCTGCGCACGTCGTTGTGGTCGATGAGGCCGAAGTAGGCCTGCGACGAGCCGGTGGTGCCCTCCTTGCCCATCAGGCAGCCGATCTCGCCGAGCAGGGCGTAGGACAGCGAGCCAGTGACCAGGTTTGTCGGCGTCAGCTGCTTCCAGAGCTCGAAGTCGGTGTAGTCCTGCGTGCCGAGGTCAACGCCCGCGCCGAGCTCGTCTGTGCCCATCCACTCGAATGTCTGCCCTGCAACCCCCTCGTCGGCGTCGTCGGCGACTCGGACCCGGTCGCCGAACACGAGGTCCTGCTCGCCCGAGTTGCTCGTGTACTGGTAGCTGTCAAGCAGCAGCCCGACGAGGCCGTTGATGATCCCGGCCCCGGCGTCGTTCGTCGGCGAGACCTCCGCGTACATCTTCGTGTCGGCGGTGATGGCGGCCTCGTCGGCGGCCGAGACGGTGACGTTGCCGGTCACGTCTGCCGCGCTGTAGCCCGGCGTCCCCTCGAGGTACGCCTTCGCCTCGGCCAAGACCATGTTGCTGGCGAGGATGAAGCTCGCGCTCATGCCTGCCGCGCCGAAGACCGCCGACGGCGCAGACGTGGCCGAGTTCGAGACGAGCGCGTTGATGCGCGCGTCCGTCCAGGCGACGATGTCGAGGTTGCCACCGACGGCGAGGTTCGTCCGCTGCACGTACGCGAGGGTCTCGGCCGGATCCTGGCCCTTGAACGCCGAGGAGATCAGCGGATCGCCGAGGAGCGCGTCGATCGCTGCGAAGAACAGGTCGGTCGGCTTCCAGCCGATCGTGTTGAAGGCGAGCAGGATCCCCACGGCCTGGTTCGTGGAGCTCGTCGCCGCCAGCGTCGTGGCGTCGAGCTGCGAGGCGTTGCTGGCCTCGACGCGGACCGTGCCGGTCGTCGTGACCGTGTGCGAGTTCAATGCGTCGATGAAGGCACGAGCGCCGCTCAGGACCCGGTTCGTGGCGATCACCGCGTTGACGGCGAGCGACTGGCCCGTGCCGTCCCAGGAGCTCCCTCCGGAGGATATGACCGTCGCGTCGGTGAGCGCCCGGATCACGGCCTGCTCGCGGGCCTGGACGAGGAGGTCATGGGCGGTGACGGCCGAATAGTAGATCTGCGCCTCGACGTCGCTCATGACGTCGTTGAGGACGACGATGCCGCCGACGCCCATCGAGTCGGAGCTCGTGAAGTTGAAGCCCTGCGGCACGACGTTGGTGATCGGAACGGGCTTCCACCAGCCAAGATCGCTGTACGGGTGCTCGGGCGCGCCGAGGATGACGGGTGTCCCCGAGGGGCCCATCCACTCGTAGACGCTGCCGGGCGTCCCGCCGAGCTCCTGCCAGCGTGTCGTGTCGGTGTAGTCGGTCGAGTTCAGGTCAAGCTGCTCGCCTGCGCCGACGTACTTGTAGACGCTGCCCGGGTTGCCGCCGAGCGGCCGCCACAGGCTCGTGTCGCGGTAGTCCTGCCCGGCGAGGTCTATCCGGCCGCCCGGCCCGACGTAGCGGTACACGACGCCCCAGTCGCCGCCGCCCTGGTAGCCGTCCTCAACCAGGACGTTGTCGCCGAGCGCCAGGAGGCGGATCCCGGAGGCGGTGGTCAGCCGGTAGGCACCGTAGCCGGAGTGGAGCTCGACGACGTCGCCCGTGGCCAGGTCGACCGCCTGCGTTCCGTCGTCGCCGGTCGTGTGCGTCGGCGCGCCGAAGTCCGTCCCGAGCCTGACCCGGTCGCCGAACTTCAGGGTCCGCGTGCCCTCGGAGCTGAGGTAGTCCGCCGGGACGAAGTTGTTGATCTCGCCCTGGAGGATGCCCGCGCCACCGTTGTTCGTGGTGATCGACGACGAGACGATCTTCACGTTCGCATAGATGCCCGCGTCGTCCCAGGCGGTCACGGCGACGTCGCCGCCGGCCGTGATCGTCGAGTCGTCGACCGTCGCGTACGCGCGGCTCGAGACCTTGTTCGACGCGAGGATCCCGCCGATCGCCTTGCCGGTCTGGCCCCAGATCGGGGAGGCGTCGGAGCGGGCCGCGTTGGACACGGTGGCGTTGATCTTCGCGGCGTTGTCGGCGGCCACCCACACGCTGGCGTCGCCGGTCGACGTCGTCGTGACGTCGGAGTTCCTGATCGACGCGTCGCTCATCGCCGGCCGCTCGCCGCCCAGGGCCTGGTTCAGCGGGTCGCCCAGGAGCGCCTCGAGGGCGTTGAACAGGACGTTCTGGGCCTTCCAGCCGAGGGTGTTGAACGCGAGCGTGAAGCCGTAGCCGTCGGCGCCCGTCTGGGTCGCGCTCAGGATCGTCGCGTCGATGCCCGAGGTGGAGGTCGCGGTGACCCAGAGCGAGGCGGCATGGACGGTGCTGTCCGCGATCCAGGCGGTCGCGCCCGCGAGCGCGACGTTCGTGACCAGCTGCCCGCTCCCGGCAACCGTGGTCCCGGTGCCCCAGAAGCTGCCGCCGGAGGCGGTGACGTTGATGAGGGCATCGGCGAGGAGCATCGCGTCCTCGACCGCGGCCACGGTGACGGCGCCCGCCGCACCACCGGCCCGGGACGTGATCGCCGCGTTCGTGATCCCGGCGTCGACGTCGCTCCGCAGGTCGTTGTAGACGATCAGGACGCCGACGGCGCGCGCGTCGGAGTTGGTGAAGTTGCCGAGGCCGGGGTAGAAGCTCTCGATGGTGTTCTCGTCCATCACGAGCCGCGCCCAGTTCGCGGTGTCGGTCGCGTAGTTCTGCGTCGCGAAGTTGAGCCGCGCGCCGGCCGCGCCGACGTAGACGTAGATGTCGCCCGCGACGACGCTCGTCCCGGGATGCGCCGCGATGTACGACTGGCCGATCCGGACCCGCGGACCGGTGAACAGCAGCTTCAGGGGGTCCGTGCCGGGATAGATCCACTGCTCGCCCGACGCCGTCGTGAACTTGTAGCTCGTCGGCTTGAGCACGTTGTTGACGATGTCGACGAGGCCGGCGAGCGTGTTCGAGGCGACGGCGCTCTGCACGATGGTGCTGTGCGAGTCGATCCCCGCCGTGTCGTGCGCCGTCACGTTGACCGTGCCGTCCGCCTTCACAGCGCCCTTCGCCCCCGTGAACAGGATCGCCGCGCGCGCAAAGCTCGAGACGCGGTTCGAGGCGACCACGATCCCGCCCGCCGCCCCGCTTGCGCCGTAGCCGGCGATCTGGCCGCTCGAGTTCGCGGTCGCCTTTGTCTCCTGCTGGCCCGCCCCGCCGAAGACGATGTCGAGCGCGGCCTCGGCCACGTTGTCGTTGCCGACCACGGCGTTCAGCTGGGCGCCCGAGGTCGCGTTCACCGTGATGCTGCCCGCGACGGTGAGCGGCGAGTCGACGACGACCGCGAGCGCGTGCGACGGCTTCTGGCCGCCGAACGCCAGCGTGGAGTTCAGCCACAGGTCCGTGTCGTCGTAGTCCTGGCCCAACGGGTGGGAGGCCACGTCGTACGGCGCCAGATCCGGGCTGGTGAGGTCCGTCTCGCCGATGTACTTGAAGACTTGGCCGTCGTAGCCGCCGCCGATGATCTTGACCCGGTTGCCGGCCTTGACCGTCGCAGGGGTGTCGGTGCTCAGGTACTTGAAGAAGGCGCCTAGCGACGGTGACGCCTGCTTCCAGAGGGCGCCGTCGTAGTCCTGCACTTCGGGTGACAGATCGACCGGCCCGCTGAGCGTCTGGCCGAGGTACTCGAAGATCTGGCCGGCGTGTGGCCCGCTGTCCACGCGAACGTCGTCGCCATGGGGCGCCGCATCCGGACCGTACAGGATCAGCGGCCGGTCGTTCGACGTGTAGTCGTACAGGTAATCGGTCGCGGCCGTGAGCACGTCGGCGGCGGTGAAGAAGATGTTGGTCGGGATCCAGCCGATCGAGTTGAAGGCCACGACGAGGCTGTAGGCCGTCCAGCCCTCCATGTGGCTGGTCGTGGAGGCGTCGATCTGGGCGAGGTGCTGCGCATCGACCAGCAGGTCGCCACCCGCGGTGACCGGGGCGCGGGTCAGCCTGGCGTCCGCGCTGGAGAGGACGGCGTTGACGGCGATGATGCCGCCGATCCCGTCCCACGCCTCTATGGAGCTGTCCTCGCTCGCCGAGATGACGGCCGAGTCGTTCGCGACGACCGAGACGCTGCCGCCCGCGGTGACCGGGATGTCCTCGATGTACGCCTCGACCACGGATCGCACGTCGTTGTGGTCGATCAGGCCGTAGTAGCTCTTCGACCCACCGAGCAGGCCGTCCTTGTTGAGCTTGTTCCCGAGCTGGCCCAGCAGCGCGTAGGACAGCGAGTCGGTGATGGCCGTGGTTGGCGTGATCTCCTTCCAGAGCTCGTAGTCGCTGTAGTCCTGCGTGCCGAGGTTGACGTTGAAGCTGTTGTCCGTCCCGCCCATCCACTCGAACGTCTTCCCGAGCGGGTCGAACGCGGCGTCGATGACCGTCGTCGGCTGCGTGTAGTCGTCGGCGACGCGGACGCGCTTGCCGAACAGCAGGTTCGGGATCACGCCCGAGTTGCTCGTGTAGTCGTACGTGTTGAGCAGGAGGCCCGCCCACTGGTTGAGGATCCCGGCGCCCATGTCGTTCGTCGGGGAGACCACGGCGGACATCCTGGTCGCGGCCGAGATCTGGGCCGCGTCCGTCGCCGAGACGGAGACGCTGCCGCCGGCGCCGATTGCCGCTCCCCCGATTCCGGCCCCGTCGATGAACGCGCGCGCCGCGCTCGAGACCATGCTGCTGGCCAGGATCGCGCCCACGCTCGCGCCCTTCGCTGAGAACATGGCCGCGGGCGCCGAGGTCGCCTCGTTGCCGACGAGGGCGAAGATCGCGGCGCCGTTGACCGCAGACACGTAGATGTTGCCGCCGGCCTGGATGCTCGAGCCAGTGACGGTCGCCTCCGTCTTCGCCGGCTGCTCGCCACCGAGCGCACCCTGAATGGTCGGGTCGCCGAGCAGCGCGTCGAGCGCCGCGAAGAAGATGTTCGTCGGCAGCCAGCCGATCGTGTTGAAGGCGAGCTGGACGCCGACCGCCAGCGAGTCCGATGTGGTGGCGCTCTGGGTGGTCGCGTCGATCTGCGAGAGGTTGCTCGCGTCGACCTCCACGTCTCCGCCGGCCGCCGTCGTCACGGTGCTGTCGACGATCCGGGCGAAGGCCTCGCTGAGGATCCGGTTCGTCGTGATGACGGCGTTGACCGCGAGCGAGAGGTTGCTCCCCTTGATCGACGTGGTGCCAACCGACTTCGTCGTGCTGTCGGCGGTGGCCCGGATCACTGCCTGCTCGACGCCCGTGATGGTCAGGCTCGCCGCGTCCACGGTTGAGTCGTCGACGAGGGCATGGACGCTGCTCCGGACGTCGTTCACGACGATGAGCGCGCCGATGGCGGCGGACGGCGTCGGCGTGACGCTGAGGCCCTCCGGGAAGGCCTGGGTCGTCGGCACCGGCTTCCACCAGCCGAGGTCGGAGTACGGGTGGGCGGGAGCGCCGAGGGCGACGCTCGTGCCGTTGGGGCCCATCCACTCGTAGACGCTGCTCGGGACGCCGCCGAGCTCGGTCCAGCGTGAGCTGTCCGAGTAGTCCTGCGAGTTCAGATCGAGCGATGCGGCCGTCGCGCCGGCATAGGCGTAGACGCTGCCCGGCGTCCCGCCGACGGGCGCCCAGAGCGACGTGTCCGCGTAGTCCTGGCCGGCGAGATCGAGCCGCTTGCTGGCGCCGAGGTAGCGGTACGCGACGCCCGGGTCGCCGCCGCCCTCGTAGCCCTCGTCCACGCCCACGACGTCGCCACGGGTGATGAGCCTGATCCCAGAGGCGGACGTCAGCTTCGCGACACCGTAGTCGCCGTCGAGCAGCACCCGGTCGTCCGGTGACACCGTCTTGGTCTGCGTGCCGAGCCGGGTCGCCGTGTCGTACGGCTTGCCGAAGTCGTCGGCGAGCCGTACGCGGTCGCCGAAGGCGAGGGTCTGGCTCCCCTGGTCGCTCGTGTAGTCGGCGTCGAGCAGATAGTTGACGCCCTGCTGCGCATAGTGGACACCGCCGTCGCTCGCCACCACCGACGAGGCGACGATCTTCGCGTTCGAGTAGATCCCGGCGTCGTCGGAGGACAGCACGGACACGCCGCCCGTCGCGCGCACAGTCGAGTCCTCGATCGAGGCCTCGGCAGCGCTCGAGACCTTGTTCGTCGCGAGGATCACGTCCGCCGCCCCGGCAGCCGCGCCCACCATGGCATGACCGGTGTTCGCCGGCGCCATGTTCGAGATGGTCGAGTTGACGAGCGGCTTCGAGTCGGCGGAGACGGTGACGGCGGCGACCTTCGCGTCCGTCGTCCCGACCGTTGACTGGCCGCCGATCTTCGCCTGGACCAGCCACGAGGTATCGGCGCCCGCGAAATCGGTGCCGAGCAGCGCGTCGACGGTGGCGAGGGCGATGTCGCCGAGGGTGTTGTCGACGTCCCAGCCGAGGAAGTTCAGGGCGAGCGAGGCGCCGATGCTGAGCGAAGCGGAGGCGAGCGCCGTGCCGTCCGCGTCGCCGGCGACCGCGCTCACCTGCGAGGTGGCATCGACGACGGCCTCCTCCGTCCTCGCGTCGACGTCGACGTTGGCGGCGTGGACCGTGCTGCCGGTCAGGAGCGCGGAGACACCGCCCGTGATGACGTTGAAGGCTAGCGTCCCAGCCACGCCGATGTCGATCGTCGACGGCAGGACGACGAAGGCGCTGTATTCCTCGAAGTACGCGGCCGTGTCGGTGACCGTCACGGCCGCCGTGTTGGCGACCGCGGACGCGTTGCCGACGGCCCAGATGTCCAGATCGCCCTTTGCCGTGATCGTCGAGCCGGCGACGGAGGCCTCGGTCGCATGGTGGACGATGTTCTCGGCGCGCGGGAACGTCAGCGCGATGAACGCCGTGCCGGGGATCGAGATGAGGAAGTTCGACACGGCGCTCAGGCTCGAGTCGTCGCGCGCGGACACCTTCACTCCGGCGGACGTCGCCTGGAGGACCGCACCGCCAGAAACGGTCGCCTTCGTGCTGCCCGTGACGTCGTTCGTGCTCTCCTTAGTCCTGACGGTGTAGGACGGGTCGCTCTTCGCGTTCACCTCCACCGACGCGGCCGTGATGCTCCCGCCGGTGACGGCTGCGACCGCGTCGTCCTTCGTCACCTCGTTCATGCCGGCGCCGACGAAATCGGACGCGACCTCGAGCGTCACGGCTCCCGTGTTCTGCGCCCAGACCTGGACGTCACCGCCGGCGACGAGCGTCGCGCTGGTCGCGAAGGCCTGGGTGTCGCGGGAGATCGCCGTCGAGATCCCGAGGCGGCTGAAGCCGAACGACTCGCCCATGCTGCCCCCGAGCGGGGCGTAGATCGCCGCCGTGCCCGGGTCGGTGATGTGGACGGAGACGTTCGTCGTGTCGGTCGCGTTGATCGCGATGTAACCCGTCGCGTCGTCGGCGACGGTCACGCTCGCGCCCCCGGAGACGCCGGCGTGCGTCGAGTTGGTGATCGCCACCTCGAGGCTCGGGTGGTTGAAGCTCGCGTCGTAGACGGACGTGATGTTGGCGTCCGCGGTGGCGGTGAACGAAGTGTTCGTCTCGGCCGTCAGCGAGAGCGAGGCGGCGTGGACCGAGGCGCCAGTCCCCTTGATCTCCGCGTTGGCCGTCGATGCGAACGTGTCGACGACGTCGACGTTGTCCTCCGCCTCGCCCAGATCCGTGGGTGCCGTGAAGGTCTGCTCGGTCTTGGCGCTGATCGTGACGGCGCCGGCGGGCGCCGCCTCCGACCCGATCGCGCCCTCGACGACGACCTCGGCCGTGAGCGTCGACGGCGTCGGGGATCTGGCGTAGGCGTTGAACGTGACGTCACCGGTAGTGGTGATCGAGGCGCCGGCCGGCAGGTAGATCTTCTCGGCCTCGATCGTGAGCGACGCGCTGCCGAGGGCGATCGCGCCGAGGAGGGTCACCAGGTCGACACCGTCGCCGCCGCGGATTGTCAGGGACAGGTTCGGGACGTCGAAGTAGAACGACTCCGTGAACGAGCCTGAGAGGGTCAAGTGCGACTCGGCGGCGGCCGGCTCCAGGGTCAGGGTGTCGTCATGGGTGCCGAGCTCGTAGATGACGTTGCCCGATGTGCCGATGTCGACCGGCTCGAGACCCGTGTAGAAGAGCGGAGTCCCGTCGAGGACGAGGAGGCCAGAGTGTGCGTCCGCGGGCGCCGAGACGACCGTCTGGTAGCTGCCCTCGAGGACCAGCGAGTCGAACCCGCCTGCCCCTCCGTCCACCCAGCCGCTCACGATGGCGCCGGCCTGGAACACGAAGGTGTCCCGGTTGTCTGACGCCCCGACGAGGTTCTCGACGCCCGTGAAGGAGAGGCCGGCGACGTAGCCCGAGCCGGGGCCGGTGACGGTCCAGGTCAGGTCCGCGACGGGCGGTCCGTACAGCGTGTCGTCACCGGCGCCGCCGTCGAACCGGGCCGGGACGGGCAGGACCCCGGCGAGCGCCAGGACGTCGTCGAGCGCGCCACCGGCGATGCCGATGGAGGCGAGGCCGACGAGCGGGATCGAGACCATCTCGCCCCCGTCGGCGAGGGTCGCCGAGCCGGCCTCAAGGTACAGGCGGTGTCGGAGCGAGCTGCCAGCCCCGGCAGAGGCGAGGGCGGTCCCGCCCGCCACCCGCCAGGTGACCGCCCGGCTGGCGCTGACGGTGACGGTGGCCGTGGCGACGTCCACTTGCGCGATCGGCTCGATGGCCGCCCGCGTGATGATCGTCGTCTGATCGATGGCCAGCGCTGCCTCGCCGGAGGCCGGGATCGCCTCGACGGTCGAGGCGCCGCTCGGTGGCGCGCGGGCTGCGGACACCGTGAGGTCGCCGTCCGACTTCACCGAGCCGGCGACGATCGCCTCGCTCGTCGCGTACACGCGCCTGATCGCGACGGCGGACCCGCTCGCCGAGCCCGGCGTCTGGTCCGAGGCTTTCGCACTCGCCCCGGCGGAGACGCTCTGGCTCGTCGGCAGGTTGATCGGGCCGTTCGTGTCGATGGGGATCGTGTCCGGGATCTCGGAGCCGGAGTTGGCATCGACGACGTCGACGGCGATCGCGGCCGCCGCGGGGATGGGTCCCGCGGATGGCGTCGGGGTGGCGCCAGAGCCGGCTCCCCCGTTGCGCACGGCGGTCGTGTCGGCGAGCGTCCGCTGGGCGCTGACCTGGGCGTCGACGTCGGCGGCCCCTGCTCTGGCCGCGCCTGCGGCCGACCCGTCCGCCGTCGCCGCCGTCACAGACATCCCGTTGGTGGCAAATCGAACCTCGCCTGTCGCCGTGATCCCCCTCAGCGTCGTGGCGCGCACGGTGTGGTTGGCGAACGTCAGGGCGATGGCCGGGCCGAGTGCGGCGGTGGCGGCGTTCCGGCTGCCGTTCGCAGTGGTCGTCACGGTTGCCGTCTGGTCTGCGGTCACGACGACCGCACCAATGGCGGTCAGCATCGGCGGGTCATCGGTCCCGATGGAGCTCACGGTGGTGACGTTCGAGATCGAGGTCGCCCTGGTGGGCGCGTCTGCGGCGCCGCCGCCGGCCGAGCCGCCGTCGGCCGCGGTCGACATCGCATTGGTGGTCGTGGCCGAGAGGGTCACGTCATGGGCGCCGTCCACCGTCGCGCCATCCTCGAGCGTTGCCGTCGTGTCGTCGGTGACGAGGTTCTGCGCCACCGAGGAGCCGAGTCCGACGGGGACGCCGCTGGCGTCGAGCGCGGCGTCGGCAGAGGCCGTTGTGCTCCGTGTCGCGGCGCTCGTGAGGGTCAGGTCGCCGCCGGTCAGGGTAAGGCGCGAGCCGGCCCGCAGCTTTGAGGCGTGCACCGCCTTCAGGACCTGGAGTGCGAACGACCCGGCAGGACCGACGGACACAGTCGCAGCGCCTGACCCCGATCTCGACGTCGCGGAGAAGCTGTCCTCGGTGCCCTCGGCGGTTGCCGCAGTGATGGTGACTGACGGTGCGTCGAGGGTCACGTTGCCGCCGACCGAGGCGTTTGTCGCCACCAGAACCCGCGTGACGGCGACACCGGTGCCCACGCCCGGGCCGCCGAAGACCACAGGGGAGCCATCGGCCAGCGACGATGCCTTGTTCGAGGAGCGTGCGCGCACGACCTGCGAACCGCTGGTCCGGATCGTCAGCTCCGTCCCGTCGGGCGGCGCGATCGAGGCCTCGGTCGTCGAGTCGAGATCGACGGAGGCGAGCGCGCCCGCAAGCGTGATGGCGCCGTCGAGTGTCTGGGCGTTGCCTCCCGTCAGCGTCTCGGGGGAGCCGCCGATCAGTTCGGCTGCCCCGCCTGTGCTTGCCTTCGCCAGGGTGGAGAGGTCGTTCGTCGAGTCCGCCACGACCTCGAGGGAGGCCGCCCGAATCGGCGCGCTCGGCGCAGAGTCGAGGGAGGCCCTCGTCGTCTGGTCCGCATCGGTGGTCGCGATCCCGGCCCCGGCGCTGGCGCCGCTCGCGTCCCCGGTCGCCGACGCCGCGAGGCTGTTGGTCGCCGTGATTGTCATCGCCCCGCCGCTCTCGACGGTTGACGTGCCCGACAGGCCCGCCACCGAGGTGCTCGACACGGTCAGCCTGACGGCGGCCGCGTCCTGGCCCGGCGGAGAGTCACCGCTCGGCGCCATGGCCGAGCTGAATCGGCCGACGTCAGAATCGCTCGATAGCGTCACGGGCCAGTTGGGGGCGGTGATGACCGAGGCTCCATTGACAGACACCGCTGCGGTCGAATCCGCCTGGATCGCGACCACGGTCGTCGGGGCCACGTCCACATCGAGGCTCGACGCCGCGTTCACGCTGACGTCGCCACTCTCGGAGCCCAGCCTGGTATCGGTGACCGTCACCCGGGCCGAGGGGGTGACGACGACGAGGGTTGTGTACTCGGCGTCTTCGATCGCGCTGGTGATCACCGCACCGGCGCTCAGCGCGACGGTCCCACTCCCGCCGATCGTCGTCCCAGTGACCGTGACCGAAGCCGTCGACGTCACGCTGTCCACGTGGAACGAAGTCGGCGTCGTGTGGGTGACCGCTGAGATGGTGACGAGCTGGGCCGCGATGGTCGCGCCATCAATCGTCACCGCGGCGTCGGCGTGCGTGCCTGCCGAGTCGACGGCTGCCAGGCTCACGTCGCCACGCGTCGTGATCGCGCTGCCCGACGTCACCGCGATGCGTTCCGCATCGATCACCAGTGACGCCCCGCCGAGGTCGATCGCGCCCTCGATCGTGACCGAGTCGATGCCGTCGCCGCCATGAATCGTCAGAGAAAGCGCGGGGATGGCGAAGTCGAGCTGCTCGAACGTGCCGCCAGCCGACGACACGCGGAGACCCGCTCCCTGCGGAGCGAGGGTCGCCGTGTCAGCCGCGGCCGACAGGTTGATCACGGCATGCCCGAGAGCATCTGTGATGTCGATCGGCTCGAGCCCGGTGTAGCGGACGACGTTGCCGTCGAGGTTCAGCTCGCCCGCTCCCCCATCGCGGGGCGTGGAAACCAGATTCGTGACGGAACCACGGATGACGAGGCTGTCGAAGCCGGCCGCGCCGCCTTCGACGCTGCCGCTCACCGAGCCGCCCGATTCGACGACGAACGTGTCGCGATTGTCCGGGGCGCCTACGAGGTCCTCGACCGAGGAGAAGGCGACACCCGCCACGGATCCGCTGTCCGGGCCGTCGATCGTCCAGGTGGCATCCCCAGCCGGACCGACGAGCGCGTCGCGCCCGGGTCCGCCATCGAAGCGCACCGGGACGGTCAGCGCCGCCTGGAGGTCGAGCGTCAGGCGATCGTCGCCAGTCGAGCCGGTGATGACGATCTCGGCGACCTCGCGCGCGGCACGAGTCTCGCCGCCGATCGTGATCAGGCCGTCGGCCGTGACCAGAAGAACCGCCGGGTCGCCGGATAGCGTGATCTCCCAGGCGGGCACGGCGCTGGGGTCCGGCACGGCGCTCGGGTCGGCCGTCGGGTCGGCCGCGGTGGTCGGGTCCGG
>DAIEHO010000083.1 GCA_027353565.1 Propionibacteriaceae bacterium | reverse complement strand
AGGGCGTGAGCCGCTGCCGCTTGCGGTGACGGGCGTACGTGCTGAACAGGACCCCGGCACCGGTCGCGCTCACCGCGACCCACAGCCACCAGTCATGGCCCCGGGCAGCCAACCACGCGTACTGCCACCACAGCAGCACGGTCGCGAGACCCGAGACCGCGGTGCCGACATGGGCCGCCGCGATGCCGTCCTCGTCGACCGGGTCGACGGGCGCCTGGACCAGCGCGTGATGCTCAAGTTCATCCACGTGTCCACTCTACGGACAACTGGTACCCCGGGTCAGGGATGCCTCCGGGCTTTCCCTAGGCTGCGCGCCATGGTGCAGAACTCCCCGAAGGCAGCGACCACTCCTGCCGCGCTCCCACCCAAGCGGAGCTCCATTGATCGCTACTTCGCCATCAGTCGCCGAGGCTCGACGATCAGTGCGGAGATCCGCGGCGGACTGGTCACCTTCGTGACGATGGCTTACATCATCGCCCTGAACCCGTTGATCATCGGCACGGTGCCCGACATCAACGGCAACCTCGTCTCGGGGCTTCCGTTCAAGGTCGACGGTGTGGTGTCCGGTGCCAACATCGGCGCGACGATCGGCATGGTCGCCGCAGCGACAGCCCTCATCGGCGGGCTCATGACGATCCTCATGGGCGTGTACGCGCGGTTCCCGATCGGTCTCGCGACCGGCCTGGGCATCAACGCGCTCCTCGCCGCCAGCCTGGTCCTGAAGATGACCTGGGCGCAGGCGATGGGCCTGGTGGTGTGGGAAGGCATCATCATCACCGTCCTGGTGCTCACCGGGTTCCGGAAGGCCGTGTTCAAGGCGGTTCCGCACTCGCTACGCATCGCGATCAGCGTCGGCATCGGCCTGTTCATCGCGCTCATCGGCCTCAAGGACTCCGGCTTCGTCCGCTCCGGCACCGGCACCCCGGTCACCCTCGGTGTCAACGGCAACCTGTTCGGCTGGCCGACGCTCGTGTTCTGCGTGGGGCTCGTCGTGCTCATCATCCTGTTCGTCCGCAAGGTCAAGGGCGCGATGCTCATCTCGGTCGTGGGGATGACGATCCTCTCGGTCATCCTCGAGGCGGTCATCCACAACGGCCCGTACAACGACGGCGTCACGATCCATCCGACCGGCTGGCAGCTCAACGTGCCGGCGATCACCGGCAAGCTCTGGGACCTCCCGAACCTCCACCTGCTCTTCAGGGTCGACATGTTCGGGTCCTTCAGGGGCGGCCCGACAGTCGTGCTCAGCGTGGTCCTCACGATCTTCGCGCTGCTGCTCAGCGACTTCTTCGACACCATGGGCACGATCTTCGCGATCGGCAGCGAGGGCGGACTGCTCGACAAGGCCGGCAACCCTCCGTACATGCAGCAGATCCTGATCGTCGACTCTCTCGCCGCTGTCGCCGGTGGCCTTGGGTCCGTATCGTCGAACACGTCGTACATCGAGTCGGCGTCGGGTGTGGGCGAAGGCGCTCGGACCGGTCTCGCCTCGGTGGTCACCGGCATCGGCTTCCTCCTGGCGCTGCTCCTCGCGCCGCTGGTCAACCTCGTACCGTCCGAGGCCGCAGCCCCGGTGCTCGTCCTCGTGGGCTTCCTCATGATGCAGCAGGTCTCCGAGCTCGACTGGCGCGACCTGGAGGAGGCCATCCCCGCGTACGCGACGATGGTGCTCATGCCGTTCACGTACTCGATCACCAACGGCATCGGCGCAGGCTTCCTGCTCTACGCGATCATCAAGCTCGTCCGGGGCAAGGCACAGCAGGTCCACCCGCTGATGTGGGTGATCGCGGCGCTGTTCTTCGTGTACTTCGCCCAGGGCGTCATCCTGCACTGGATGGGGCTGTCCTGAGTCAGGGCAACGTCATCGCGAAGACGTCGGGGGCCGGGCGACCGGCCCCTTCGGCGTCCCGGGCCCAGGCCGGCAGCTCGCACAGCCAGTCGCTGACATGCCGGACGAGGTCTCCGGAGCCTTCCAGGGATGCGAGGCTCCCTCGCCAGGCCTCGCCCAGCTCGAGAGCGACCGCGTACCGCTGGTAGCCCACCTCGCTGCCGGCAAGGGGCCGCAGCGGCAGGGCGGCATCGCGGCCCCACAAGGAGCGCAGCGCGAAGTGCGAGGCCACGCCGGCTCGTGCGAGGTCGAAGTCGAGCCGTTCCGACGTCCAGCGGTCGATCTCGAGGCGAAGACTCGCCGCGGCGAGCCTGTCGAGCCAATGGACCACGATCTGCCAGCTCGGCACCAGCCGCTCCGGCGGTACGAAGCGGCCATGGAGCAGGCTGACCACGTCGCTCGGGAGCGGGGAGTCGGGGGCGAGGACGGGGGCGCCCGGGTCGTGCTTCAGCAGGGGCCTGAACCAGCTCTGCTTGTACGGGGTGAGCACGTGGAACGGCACGTCGCCCCTCAGCCGCTCGGCCATCTCAGCCGTCGGGTGGAACAACGACCGCACCTCCTCGATGCTCACCGCCCAGAGCCGCACGCCGCTCGCGGTGCCCGATGCTGCACCCGCGTTCTCGGCCACGGTCTTAACGTAATCCCGCGGGACGAGATCGGCAGTCTTTCGGCGAGGACTTCGGCGACACCTCGTAGGGTGAGGTGGTGACTCCTCGTACCCG
>DAIEHO010000069.1 GCA_027353565.1 Propionibacteriaceae bacterium | reverse complement strand
CGCCCATCGCTGACGACCCTCGGAGTCGCGACACGGGGCCAGCCACCGCGAGGTCGTCGGTCACCGGAGCCCACCCGCGACGGCGGCGGACTCGTCGCTCAGCGAGCGTCGCCGGGGCCCCGCGGCGGCGATGCATCTCGACGCCTCTGCGGTGTGCACTAGGCTGTCGGCGGCTCGAAAGTCTTCTGGCGACGAAGGATGGTGAGGACGGATGACGGGTGGTGACGTCGCGGGCTTGATCGGGGCGATCGCCGGGTTGATCGCTGCGCTGGCCCTGCTCATCGGCGCGGTCTGGCTCGCCATGCTCCTCGGGCGTCTCTCTGGCTCGGTCAAGGAGCTGACGGCGGTCGTCCGGGAGGTCAACACCGGTGTGACGGACACCATGCCCGAGGTCAAGCGGCTGGTCGTCACCGTCAACGACGAGCTCGAGAAGGTCGGCGTCGTCACCGACGACGTCGCCAAGCTCTCCGGCCACGCGAGCTCTGTCGCGAGCGACGCGTCACAGCTGTCCAGCCTTGTCACCTCGACGGTCGCCGGACCGCTCGTGAAGCTGTCCGCGTTCTCGTACGGGGTCCGTCGTGCGATCAACTCCGTCCGCAAGAAGAAGAGCTGACATGCGCAGGGCCGTGTGGTTCGCGCTCGGGGCGGCAGTCGCCGTCGTCGTGGTCGTCAAGGGTGCCCAGCTGCTGCGCCGGGCGACCCCGGAGGGCGTTCGCGAGCAGGTCGCCGATGCGTCGGCGGACCTTGGCCAGCGGGCGACGACGTTCGTCAAGACCCTGACCAGTGCCATGGCTGAGCGCGAGGCCGAGCTCCGGGCCGCGCTCGGCATCGACGGCGCCGACGCTACGGAGCGGCCTGCCGCCGCCGCCCCTGCCCGCCGCGCCGCGTCCTAGGCGCTCCCGAACTCCACACACGTAAGGAACAACCATCATGAAGACCGCCGAGGTCCGGCGTCGATTCATCGACTTCTTCGCCCGGAACGACCACACGGTCGTACCGAGCGCGTCGCTGCTCTACAACGACCCCACATTGCTGTTCGTCAATGCGGGCATGGTCCCGTTCAAGCCGTACTTCACCGGTTCCGAGCCCGCCCCGTACAAGCGGGCCGTCAGCGTGCAGAAGTGCGTCCGGACGCTCGACATCGAAGAGGTGGGCAAGACCACCCGCCACGGCACCTTCTTCCAGATGAACGGCAACTTCGCGTTCGCCGACTACTTCAAGCAGGAGGCCATCTCGTACGCGTGGGAGCTGGTCACGGGCTCGCAGGCCGACGGGAACTATGGCTTCGACCCGGACAAGATCTGGGTGACGGTCTACCTCGACGACGACGAGGCGATCTCGTACTGGCGTGCCGTCGGCGTCCCCGAGGAGCACATCCAGCGTCGTGGCCTCAAGGACAACTACTGGCACATGGGCGTCCCCGGACCGGGTGGCCCGTGCTCCGAGATCTACGTCGACCGTGGGCCGGCGTTCGGTCGTGAGGGCGGCCCCATCGTCGACGAGGACCGCTTCCTCGAGATCTGGAACCTCGTCTTCCAGACGGAGGAGCTGTCCGCGGTGCGTGCCAAGGACGACTTCGACGTGCTGCGGCCGCTGCCGAGCAAGAACATCGACACCGGGATGGGCCTGGAGCGTACGGCGCTGCTCCTCCAGGGCGTCAACAACATGTACGAGATCGACGAGATCTTCCCGGTCATCGAGCGGGCCGCGCAGATCGCCGGCATCCGGTACGGGCAGGACCCCGCGGCGGACGTCCGGCTCCGTGTCGTCGGGGATCACGTCCGGAGCTCGCTGATGCTCATGACGGATGGAGTCTCCCCGGGTAACGAGGCGCGCGGCTACGTGCTGCGGCGCCTGCTGCGCCGCTCGTTGCGGTCCATGCGGTTGCTCGGCGTCAACAAGCCTGTCGCCCTCGAGCTGCTGGGCGTCTCGCGCGACCAGATGAACACGTCCTACCCGGAGATCGACGAGCAGTGGACCCGGGTCACGCAGATCGCCGACCGCGAGGAGTCCTCGTTCCGCCGGACGATCAGCGACGGGACGAAGCTGTTCGACATGGCCGTGTCGAACGCGAAGTCGGAGGGGGCGTCCGTGCTGTCGGGCGAGCGTGCCTTCCAGCTCCACGACACGTACGGCTTCCCGATCGACCTGACCCTCGAGATGGCGTCCGAGCAGGGCCTGGACGTCGACCAGGCCGGCTTCCGCACGCTCATGGCGGAGCAGAAGGCGCGGGCCAAGGCCGACGCGAAGGCCAAGAAGGGCGGTGCCGCGTCGACTGAGGCGTACACGCAGCTCCGGCGAGAGGGCGAGACCAGGTTCCTGGGCTACACCGACCTCACCGCCGACTCGCGCGTGCTCGGCATCGTCGCCGACGGGCAGCTCGTGACGTCCGCCCAGCAGGGCGACACCGTCGAGGTCGTCCTCGCCCAGACTCCGTTCTATGCGGAGTCGGGCGGCCAGGACGCCGACACCGGCCAGCTCTTCGGGACGGGCCTCGCCATGGACGTGGTCGACGTGCAGAAGCCGGTACCCGGTCTGTACGTGCACACCGTCACGCTCAGCGACGGCCAGCTCGCGGTCGGGGACAGCGTCACGGCGCAGGTCGACGCGGCGGCGCGGCTCGGTTCGTGCCAGGCGCACTCGGCCACGCATGTCGTCCATGCGGTGCTGCGTGACCTCCTCGGTCCCACCGCGACCCAGGCGGGCTCGTACAACAAGCCCGGCTACCTGCGGTTCGACTTCTCGAGCGCGGTGGGGATGTCGCAGGGGATGCGCGAGGAGCTGGAGGGCCTGTCCAACGAGGCGATCCGGGCGGACCTGTCGGTGACGACCCGCGAGATGCCGCTCGACGAGGCGAAGTCCCTCGGTGCGATGGCCATGTTCGGCGAGAAGTACGGATCGGTCGTACGGATGGTCGAGATGGGCGGTCCGTGGTCCCGCGAGCTCTGCGGAGGAACCCACGTCGAGCGGTCCAGCCAGATCGGCCTGCTCAGCCTGCTCGGTGAGCAGTCGGTCGGAGCCGGTGTCCGACGGGTCGAGGCGTTCGTGTCGCAGGACGCGTTCACGCATCTCGCCCGAGAGCGCGCCCTGGTGTCGAACCTCACCGATCTGCTCAAGGTGCAGCCCGACCAGCTCGTCGAGCGCATCGAGCGCATGCTCGTACAGCTCAAGAGCGCCGAACGGACCATCAACGACCTCAACGTGGCCAGCGCGCTGGCACAAGCGGGTGAGCTCGCGGCGAAGGCCGTCGACGTCGAGGGGATCAAGGTCGTGGCACAACGGGTCTCTGTGACCGGTAACGACATCCGTACGCTCGCGCTCGACCTGCGGGCTCGCCTCGGCGCCGACTCGGTGGTCTGCCTCATCGGTGGGACCGACGAGAAGCCGGCCGTCGTCGTCGCCACGGGCGACGGCGCTCGCTCGAGGGGCCTCTCCGCGGGCGCGCTCGTCGCGGTCGCGGCTCCCGTGCTCGGCGGTCGCGGAGGGGGCAAGCCCGACTTCGCGCAGGGCGGCGGCACGAACGGTGCTGCGTCGCCCGCGGCGCTCGCGGCGGTCGTCGAGGCGGTACGGGACGGGGTCCGTCCCTGACGACCGTGGAGCAGCTCCCTGGTGGGGTGCGGCTCGCCCTCGACCTCGGCAGCGCCAGGATCGGGGTCGCCGCGTGCGATCGCGAGGGACTGTTGGCGTACCCGGTCGCGACCGTCGCGGCGAAGCCCGACCCGTTGCCTGAGATCCTGGCGCTCGTCGCCGAGTACGAGCCGGTCGCCGTGGTCGTCGGCCTGCCGGTCGACCTGGCCGGTCACGACGGTCCCGCCGCCCAGTCCGTACGCGTTCGGGCGGGACAGATCGCCACGGCGGTCAGCCCCGTCCCCGTGTTCCTGGCGGACGAGCGGCTGACCACCGCGACGGCTGCGGGGCGGCTGCGTGCAACCGGTCGTACAGTCCGCACGAGCCGTGCCGTGATCGACCAGGCGGCTGCAGTGGCTATCTTGGAGGGCGTCCTGGACGCGGAACGTGGCGGGCGGGCTACGTTCGAGCGGGCCACCGGCGCCCATGAGGAGGAGACGTGAGCGACCTGTTCGACGAGGAGGGCAGAGTCGACCGCACGGAAGTCGGCCGCCGGGTCAAGAGCGGCATCGCCGTTGTCATCGCGCTGGCCGTGCTCGTCGGCGGGGGCTGGTTCGCGGCGACCAAGGGGTACGGCTACTACATGGACTGGCGGCAGTCCAGCGACTACATCGGTACGGGCGTCGCCGACGTGCAGGTGACGATCCCCAGCGGTGCGAGCCTCACTGACATGGGGCTGATCCTCGTGAAGGCGGGTGTGGTCAGGTCGACGAAGGCGTTCCAGAGCGCTGCCGCGGCGGAGCCCAAGTCGACGTCGATCCAGGCCGGCACGTACAAGATGAAGACCCATCTGCCGGCGGCCGCTGCCGTGGCGCGTCTCATCGACCCTGCCCAGTACAAGGTCGTCAAGCGCGTCGTCATCCGGGAGGGCCTGCGCATCTCGGCCATGGTGCCCGTGCTGGCCAAGGGGACCGGCCTCACGGAGGACCAGATCAACGCGGCGCTCAAGGACCCCTCCAAGCTGGGGCTGCCCGACTACGCGAACAACAACCCCGAGGGCTTCATGTTCCCGGACAGCTACGAGGTGCCGGACAAGCCGGATGCGCTCACGGCGCTGAAGGCGATGGTCGCGGAGTACAACAGCCTCGCCGCGAGCGAGGACCTGGTCGCCCGCGCTGCTGCTCTGGGCTACACGCCGCTGCAGGTATTGACCGTCGCCAGCATCATCGAGGCCGAGGTCAACCGTCCTCAGGACCGGCCCATGGTCGCTCGTGCCATCTACAACCGCCTGCAGGGCAAGACCGAGACCGGTAAGCCGATGAAGCTGCAGCTCGACTCCACCGTCGTCTACGCCAACGGCGGGTCCGGCAGCCTGACGACCACGCCCCAGCAGCGGGCGATCGACTCGCCGTACAACACGTACAAGGTGGACGGACTGCCTCCGGGTCCGATCGACTCCCCTGGGAAGTCCGCGATCGAGGCGGCGCTCAACCCCGCCGACGGCACGTGGATCTACTGGGTCGTCGTCAACCCCATGACGGGCGAGACGAAGTTCGCGAGCACGTTGGCCGACCACCAGAAGAACGTCGCGGAGTTCCAGGCATGGTGCGCGGCCAACGCGGGGAAGTGCTGACCACGCGGCAGTGCGCGGTGCTCGGGTCGCCGATCGAGCACTCGCTGTCGCCTGCGATCCACGAGGCCGCGTACGCCCACCTCGGCCTGGACTGGTCGTACGGGCGGTACGACGTCGGCGCTGACGACCTCGTCGACTTCGTCACCGAGCTGGACGACACGTGGCGTGGCCTGTCGTGCACGATGCCGTTGAAGCGGGCCGTGGTCGAGCTCGGCCGGCCTGACGAGATCGTGACGCTGCTCGGGGTGGGGAACACGCTCGTCTTCGACGGCCACCCGTCGGACGCGGCGACCACGCGCGTTCGTAACACCGACGTGCTCGGCCTCGAGGCGGCGCTCCGCGAGGCCGGCGCGGCAGGCTCCACATCCGCGGTCATCGTGGGCAACGGTGCGACGGCTCGCTCGGCGGTTGCCGCGGTCGCCCGACTCGGCGTGTCGCAGGTGACCGTGCTCGGCCGCGACGCACGGAAGACCGAGGCGCTGGCCGTGCTCGGCGACCGGCTGGGCGTGGACGTGCAGCATCGTCAGCTCGGCGGCTCGGTCCCGGAGAGCGACATCGCGCTGTCCACCGTTCCCGCAGCCGCTCAGGCCGACATGGCCGAAGGGGTCGCCTCAGCCGCATCGATCGTGT
>DAIEHO010000050.1 GCA_027353565.1 Propionibacteriaceae bacterium | reverse complement strand
GGCGTGGTCGGGCAGCAGCCTGTACGGGACGCCGGGTCCGAGCTTCACGCACGCCACGCGCCGGCCATCGAGGAAGCGCGTGACCACCTCCCAGGACGGGCTGAGGTCGGCCACGTCCCACGAACGGCCACGCGCCGTACGACGTGCGGGGTCGAGGAAGACTGCGGCCTCAGCGGGCACCTCAGCCGGCAGGTCCGCGATGTCGGCCGTGACGACGCTCCCCGATGCCCCGAGATTCGCCGCGGCGAGCACAGCGGTGACCGGATCGCGTTCGACGGCCGTCACGGCGAGACCCTCGTCCGCGAACGCCAGCGCGTCCAGACCGAGCCCGCAGCCCAGGTCCCAGACGTCGGCGACCCCGGTGGCAGCGATCCGGGAGGCTCGCCACCGGGAGACCGACGGTCGTGTCGCCTGCTCGAGCCCGTCGCGGGTCAGGAACAAGGCCGAGGCCCGCTCCCCCAGCTTCGTCACGGCCGCACGCCGGAGCGACACCTGCGTCAGGACCGCAGCAGCCCGATCCGCAGGGAGCTCTCGTCGCCAGCGGTCGGCCGCGGCCAGCGACTCGGGGTCCGGCTCGGACCCGGCGCGATCGAGCCAGGGGGCCGCCTCGTCCGATACCAGCCACATCGCGACGTCGAGGTCCATGGCGGGCAACCTATCGGGTCCGTGCGGGCGCCCCCGGACCTATGCTCTGGCCATGAAGGTGCTCAAGAACGTGTTCCTCGTCGTCGGCCTGCTCGTCGTGATCGGAGCTGGTGTGATGGCCGGGATCGTCACCGGCATCCATCTGCCCGTCCTGGTGCGTGTGGCGCGAGCCAACAACACCGGGCAGGCACCCCTGACCGATCCCACGAGCTGGGTGCTCATCGGGATGGCAGCGGCCGTGGTCGGCGGCCTGCTCGTCGGTCTGGGCATCGGCCTCCCTCGCCGTACGGCCAACGCCGTCAGGCACGAGACGATCGAGGAGCTCCACCGCCAGACGACGGCGGATGCCGCGGCTCAGGCAGCGGCGCTGCACCAGACCGCTCAGCCCGACGCGGCGCCGGAGACGACGGACCGGCCCCGTACGGAGCCGCACGCCTGAACCTGCGGCCACATCCGCACGACAACCGGGCGAGCCGGGACCCGACGCCGGACCGATCCGTGAACGAAGACGGAGTCCCTCGCCCCGACGTCACCTGGGCAGGGGCACCGAAGGGATCCGAGAGACCTGCCAGCTCTCCGGCTGACCGTCCCGGTACGGCATGACGCCGTGGAACTGAGCTGTCGTCTCGTCGAACACCAGCGGCATGAAGAACCGGTCCCCCGGCCACAGCTCGAGGTCGAAGGCGAGAAGGCGCTCCAGAGGGATCCACTCCAGGGTCCCCTCGTGGTTCGCGGCGATGACCTCTCCGGTCCAGGAGTCGGCGAGGAATACGAACCCGAACCAGTCCTCACCGTCCGAGCCGAAGCCCGGCCAGGAGACGGTGCCGCGCAGCCGCGGCGCGTCGAGGACGATCCCGGCCTCCTCGCGAACCTCCCGGATGACCGACGCCACGATGTCCTCGTCGGCCTCGACCTTGCCGCCGAGGCCGTTGTACTTGCCGAGGTGGAGGTCGTCGGGGCGACCCACGCGGTGGATCATGAGCACGCGGTCACGGTTGCGCACGTAGCAGAGCGTGCCGAGGATCGGCGCGTACGCCATCAGACGACGATGCGCGAGACCGGCAGCCCCGAGTCCACGCCGATGTCGAGTGAGGACGGGCGGACACCGGCGACCATGGCGGCACCGCCGACGACGGCGATCATCGCACCGTTGTCCGTACAGAGCCCTGGTCGCGGGCGACGCAACCTGATCCCCGCAGCGGTTGCACGCTCCTCGAGCAGCGCTCGCAACCTCGAGTTCGCGGCAACCCCGCCGCCGATCAGCAGGTCGTCGATCCCTTCGGCTTCGCATGCCGCGATCGCCTTGGCGGTCAGCACGTCGCAGACGGCCTCCTGGAACGACGCGGCGACGTCGTTGATGGGCACGTCCTCGCCGTCGCGTCGCCGGGTCTCGACCCAGCGCGCGACGGCGGTCTTGAGGCCCGAGAACGAGAAGTCGAAGCGGTGTCTCTCGAGATCCTTCGCGGCTGTGAGCCCCCGGGGGAACGCGATCGCTCGCGGGTTGCCCTGGGCGGCCGCCTTGTCGATGACCGGGCCGCCCGGGTACGGCAGGCCAAGCAGCCGGGCAACCTTGTCGTAGGCCTCTCCCGCCGCGTCGTCGATCGTCGACCCCAGCTCACGCACGTCGGTGGCGATGTCGTCGACCCGCAGCAGGGACGAGTGGCCGCCGGATACGAGCAGCGCGATCGCGGGGCTCGGCAGCGGGCCATGGTCGAGGACGTCGACAGCGACATGGCCGATGAGATGGTTGACGCCGTACAGCGGCTTGTTGAGCGAGACCGCCAGGGCCTTCGCGGTGGCGACGCCCACGACGAGCGCCGAGACGAGCCCCGGACCTGCTGTCACGGCGATGCCGTCCACCTCGCTGAGGTCGACACCGGCGTCCTCACAGGCGCGCTCGAGCGTGGGGCGCATGGCCTCCAGATGGGCCCGCGACGCGACCTCGGGCACGACTCCGCCGAAGCGGGCGTGCAGGTCGACCGACGAGGCGACCTGGTTCGCGAGCAGCTCGGTGCCGCGGACCAGCCCGACGCCCGTCTCGTCGCAGCTCGACTCGATGCCGAGCACCAGTGGTGCGCTCACGACGCCACCTCCTTGAGCGAAGGGGACGAGGACGAGAGTGCCTCGATGGGAAGCTCCATGACGATCGCATGGAGCCCGGGGCCGTAGTAGTCGCGACGGCGGTCGACGGGCGAGAAGCCCAGCCGCGTGTAGACGGCGAGTGCCGGTGCGTTGTCCTGCTCCACCTCGAGCAGAACCCGTCCAGCGCCCGATGCCTGCGCCATGAGGATGCTCGCGATGAGCAGCTTGCGTGCGATGCCCTGGCCGCGGCGTTCTGGGGCGACGACCACGCGGAGGAGGTCCGCGAAGTCGTCGAGGAGCTGGAGCGTGGCCACGCCGACGAGCCGGTCGTCGGCGTCCCGGTAGGCGAGGACCTGCCGATCCGACCCCGTGAGCTCTGCGGCCCACGAGTCGCGGGACCACCCGGCGTGGTCGAAGCCGGCGGCCTCGAGGATCATGATCGCGTCCAGGTCGTCGAGTCGAGCACGGGAGACGATCATGACGGCCTCCCCGCGAGCACGGTCTTGACCGAGGTCGACACCTGCGCGTCGGGGCGTCGCAGGTACAGCGGCTCGGTGCCGAGGTCGGGCAGCCGGTCGGGGTCGACGGCGATCGCACCCGGGTCGAGCGGGACGACGACCCGATCCCCCGCCAGCTCGTACAGCTCCGCCGCGGGCCCCACGAGGAGGCCCGTCGGTACGTCGCCGGGAAGCGTCACGTTCGGGCCGTCGAGACGCTTGCCCGCCGCGTCGTAGGTCGCCCAGTAGAGCTCCTTGCGCCGCGCGTCGCTAACGACGGTGAAGCCGCGGCCGGGACGGCCGGCCGCGAAGGTCAGCGCCACGATGTCGAGGCTGCACACACCGCGCACCGGTACGTCGAGCACGTACCCGAGTGTCTGTGCTGTCACGATCCCGACCCGCAGACCGGTGAAGGGTCCAGGTCCGATACCGACCACGATGCCCGCCAGGTCTGCCAGGACATGCCCGGACTCCGCGACGACCTCGCTCACGAGCGGCATGAGCTGCTCGACGTGGACGTTGCCGGACGTCACCGTGCGCGAAGCCAGCACATGCCCGGGCCTCGCGAGTGCGGCCGTGACACTCGTGGATGTGTCGATGCCCAGCCAGAGGCCGCTGTCGGACTCACTCATCGATCCCCCGCTCGCCGCCGCGGCTCGAGCCGGCTCCGCTCGCACTAGTCATCTGTCTCCTCCGGAGTCGCGTCGATCGCGAGGTCTATGCCGGCCCAGCGCGAGCCGACGCCGGTCAACGTCACAGTACGGGTCTCGTCCTCAGGGTCGCTCGAGCGTTCGATGACGACGTCCAGGCGCGAGTCGCTCAGCTGCTCGGCCTTGCCCTCGCCCCACTCGACCACCGTCACCGAGTCCGCGAGTGACTCGTCGAGGTCCAGGTCGTCGAGCTCGACGAGGTCAGCGAGGCGGTAGGCGTCGACGTGGACGAGCGTGGGCCCACCACTGCGCGAGCGGTGGACGCGCGACAGGACGAACGTGGGCGAGATCACGGCACCCTGCACGTCGAGACCGGCACCGATGCCCTGGGTGAGGGCGGTCTTGCCGGCGCCCAGCTCACCACAGGCAAGCACGAGGTCGCCCGGCCGCAGCAGGGTGGCGAGACGCCTGCCCAGAGCATGCATGCTCTCAGGCGTCGGTACGACGACGACGCTGGACTCCACTGCGGACCTCCCTCACGGAACCGGCCAACATGCTACGACCTTCGCTGCCAACCACCCTGCCGCGGCGAACGCGGTCCGGAACGCGGACGGCGGTGGAGCACCGGCGGCGCGACGAGCGTCGCGTACTGCTGCTCCGAGACGGGTTCGCCCGGAGCACCTTCGCCGACGATGTCCGTCACACGGGGGTCGTCGGGGGTCATCTCGACGAAGTCCGCCTTCACACCAGCCTGCTGGGCGAGCATCGCGACCTGGCGTCGCTGGTGGCGCAGGAGGAGGCTGACGACCACGCCGTCCTCTCCGGCCCTGGCGGTACGGCCTGAACGGTGCAGGTAGTCCTTGCCGTTCGCGGGCGGGTCGATCTGGAGCACGAGCGTCACGTCGTCGACGTGGATGCCGCGGGCCGCGACATCCGTGGCGACGAGCACGGGAAGGCGCCCGTCCTTGAACGCCGCCAGCACACGGGCGCGGGCGCCCTGGGTGAGGCCGCCGTGCAGTGCTCCGGCGAGGACGCCGGACTCGCGGAAGCGCTCGGCGATCCGCTCGGCGCCCTGCTGCGTACGGGCGAAGACGAGCGTGCGGCCACCGCGGCTGGCCACCCGGTTCGACATGTCGTTCTTGTGGTGAGGCGCGACCAGCCAGAACTCGTGCCGCATCGTGGAGACGGACGCCTGGTCGGAGTCGACCTCGTGGTGGACCGGGTCGTGCATGTAGCGCTTGACGAGGTTGTCCACCGCGCCGTCGAGCGTCGCCGAGAACAGCAGGCGCTGCCCGTCAGCGGGAGTCTCGTCGACGATCCTCGTGACGGCCGGCCAGAAACCCAGGTCGGCCATATGGTCGGCCTCGTCGAGGACGGTGACCTCGACGGACGCCAGTGAGGCGGCGCCCTGGTCGAGGAGGTCCACCAGGCGGCCCGGCGTGGCCACGACGATGTCGACGCCACGCTCGAAGGCGCGCAGCTGCGGTCCGTACGGCATGCCCCCGGCGACGAGCGTGACGTCGAGGCCGGTGGCCCGTGCGAGCGGGGCGAGCACGTCGGCGACCTGCATCGCGAGCTCACGGGTCGGCACGAGCACGAGGCCGCGCACCCCCATGCCCTTGCTGTTCGCGAGGCGGGTCAGCATCGGCAGGCCGAAGCCCAGGGTCTTGCCGGAGCCTGTACGACCACGGCCGAGCACGTCCTTGCCGGCCAGCGCGTCGGGGATG
>DAIEHO010000048.1 GCA_027353565.1 Propionibacteriaceae bacterium | reverse complement strand
GCCCGGATGCCGTGGGTCTCGTAACCCTCGGCCTCCACGACGAGCCGGTGCGCCTCGTCACCGAGATCCGCGAGGGCGAAGAAGCCAGGCTCGGCGATCACCAGCTGCGGAGTCAGCTGGAGCCCTGCGTAGAGGCCATGCGCTCGCAGGACGGACTCCAACGGGGTTGTCGGCTCGCCGGTACGCGTGCTGTGCCACGCGTCGAGCCGCCATTGAACCCAGCCCTCGGGACGACTCAGCAGCTCGTTGCAGGGCGACCTTCGACACGCGTCCCGACCGAAGCGCAGAGTCGGCGACGGCCAGGGCGCGCCTGACCAGCTCTCCGAGCGTCGCGACCCCACCCAGCCACGTGATCGCTCTCATTGCGGTCTCAGAAGCCCCCATGTACGGACCATGTGCGTCGCACGGACGGATCGTCGTCGGTCCACAGATCCCGCGAGACATCGCTTGACACTCACGCATCCGTGCTGCCCACCCGCCGCTCCCCGACACGCCGCTGTACGGCGCACATCCTTGGTGACTGCCTCTCCGTACGTCGCCCCGGCTGGTGGACCTCTCGGCCCCTGGCTCGGACTCGGGTAGGGTTCCGGCCGTGGAGTCACTCGTACTGTTGCCCGCGGTTGACGTGCAGAACGGTCAGGCCGTCCAGTTGGTCCAGGGGGTGGCTGGGTCCGAGAAGGTCTTCGGCGAACCCCTCGCGGCTGCTCAGCGCTGGCAGGACGACGGCGCCGAGTGGATTCATCTCGTGGACCTCGACGCCGCCTTCGGACGCGGCTCGAACGCCGAGATCATCGCCGAGATCGTGGGTGCGATGAACCTGTACGTCGAGCTGTCCGGCGGGATCCGCGACGACGAGAGCCTCGAGCGGGCGCTCGCGACAGGGTGCCGCAGGGTCAACATCGGCACGGCCGCGCTGGAGAACCCCGAGTGGTGCGAGGAGGTCATCGCCTCGTACGGCGACCGGATCGCCATCGGCCTCGACGTGAGGGGCACTCGGCTGGCCGCGCGCGGGTGGACGCGTGAGGGTGGTGACGTGTACGAGACGTTGGCGCGGCTCACCGACGCAGGGTGCGAGCGCTTCGTCGTCACCGACGTCGCCTCCGACGGGATGCTGACGGGCCCGAACATCCAGCTCCTCAAGGACGTCTGTGCCTCGACCGACGCGATGGTCGTCGCCTCCGGCGGCATCTCGTCGCTGGCCGACATCCGTACGCTCACCCAGCTCGTACCGCTGGGCGTCGAGGGCGCCATCATCGGCACCGCCCTGTACGTGGGGAACTTCACGCTCAGCGACGCCCTCGCACTCACCCGCAACCCGGCAGGGGGCACGCTGTGACGGCGGCACCCGCGGCCGCCTTCCAGTCGGAGCACGTACAGACCGACCCGCCGCCGCTGCTGGACGGGAAGCTGGCCGACCTGTTGCGCGGCAAGAAGATCGTCATGACCGGAGTCACGGGGTTCATCGGCGAGCAGATCCTGTGGAAGACGCTCACCGAGCTCCCCGACACGCGGGTCGGTGTCCTCGTCCGGCGCAAGGGGTCGACCAGCGCTCGCGACCGTGTCGTCTCGCTGGTCAGGAAGAAGATCTTCGCCGCTGTCCGGGAGGCGGCGGGCGGCGCTGAGCAGCTCGTCGACACCCGCATCGAGGTGATCGAGGGGGACCTGCCGAACGTACCGGTCCTGCCCCGCGACATCGACGTGCTTCTCCACTGCGCCGGCGACGTCTCGTTCGACCCGCCCATCGACCAGGCGTTCCTCACGAACGTCGTCGGTACGAAGGCGTTGCTGACCAGGCTCCTCGAGTCGGTCACCGGTCTGGACGGCAGTCTGGAGCGCATCCCTCACTACGTCCACGTGTCCACCGCGTACACGGCCGGCCGCCGCCGCGGCGCCATCCCCGAGGCCGCGCACTCGCACGACGTGGACTACGAGGCGGAGATGAGGGCGGCTCTGGCGATGAAGGACCTCATCGAGGCCCAGTCGCGGACCGCCTCGCAGCTGACGAAGCTGCGCAGGCAGGCGGAGCGGCGCCACCGCCAAGCGGGCTTCCTCACCACGGCCGAGGACACCGAGGCGCGCCGCAAGGAGTGGGTGGCCAACCAGCTGGTGGCTGCCGGTACGGAACGTGCCCGATCGCTCGGCTGGACCGACGTGTACACCTTCGCCAAGGCCATGGGTGAGCGCGTCGTCGCCGACGTCGGCAAGGACATCAAGGTGTCCGTGGTGCGCCCCGCGATCGTCGAGTCGAGCCTCGTCCACCCGTACCCGGGCTGGATCGAGGGCTTCAAGATGGCCGACCCGATCATCCTCGCGTACGGCCGGGGAAGCCTGCCGGAGTTCCCCGCCTCGCCGGACGCGGTCATCGACATCATCCCCTGCGACTTCGTCGTCAACGCGATCCTGGCCGTCTGCGCGACCGAGCCGGAGGTCGGCGTCCCCGAGTACTACCACTCGGCATCCGGCGCGAGGAACCCGTTGACGTTCCGGGGGATCTTCGAGCACGTCCACCGCTACTTCTCGGAGCACCCGTACGGGACGGGGCAGCAGTCCGCCAAGCTCGCGATCTGGGAGTTCCCCGGAGCTGCGCCCGTCCAGCGGCTCCTGCAGGCGACCGAGCTGCTTCACAGTGCCGCGGAACGCGCCCTCACGTTCATCCCGCGGAGCCCGACGACGCGCGGCCTCGCGGCGAGTCTCGACCGTGGGGGCAGCCAGCTGACGTTCCTCCGGAAGTACCTGTCGCTGTACTCGGAGTACCTCCAGTCCGAGCTCCACTTCGTCGACGACCGTGCCCTGGCGCTGCACCGCTCGCTGCACCCGGACGACGTCGAGACCTGGGGCTTCGACAGCGCCGCGTTCGACTGGGACGAGTACATGGTCGGCATCCACATCCCCTCGATCACAGACCCCGTACGACGTCTGGAGGCCGCACGCCGCCGTCGTGGCGAGCGCAGCTCCACGTACCGCGAGCTCAAGCCTCTCCCCGATGGCGACGAGCGCCCGAAGGTGCTCGTCGCGTTCGACCTGGACGGCACGATCCTCAGTACGAACGTGCTGGAGACGTACCTGTGGGCACGTCTGCCCGAGCTGCCGGTCAGCGGTCGGCTCAGGGAGATGGCCGGCGTCGTCTCGGCGCTGCCGAGGTACATCGGCGCCGAGCGACGGGACCGCGGGACGTTCCTGCGCTCCGTCTACCGCCGCTACAAGGGCGCAGACCTGGCGGCGCTCGAGGCGTTCGTCGAGGAGACGATGGCGCCGCACATGCTGGACCGGATGTCGAGCGACGCGATCCGGCGCGTACGGCAGCACAGGGCAGCCGGTCACACGACGATCCTCATCACGGGAGTGATCCGGCCGCTCACCAGACCCCTCGACCCGCTCTTCGACGTCGTCGTGGCGGCGGAGCTCGCCACCGACGCGACCGGGACCTGCACGGGCTTCCTCACAGGACCGCCCATGGTGGGGGAGTCGCGCTCGGCGTGGCTGCGCCACTACGCACAGCTGCACGGCATCGACCTCGCGCAGAGCTTCGCCTACGCCGACAGCCACGTCGACCTGCCCATGCTGCGTACGGTCGGCTACCCCGTGGCCGTCAACCCCGACATCGGGCTTCAGCGCGCCGCGAGGCAGGCGGGCTGGTCGACTGTCGAATGGAACGTCTACTCGCCGGCCCCCCGCTGGATCCTGCCCTCTTAAGGAGCTTTCGTGTCACGACCAGGTTTCGCTCTCGAGGTCGACGAGCGCACCCCGCCCACGCTCGTCCGCTCGGCGTCGGACGTCCGCCTCGAACGCTTCTCGCTCGGCGCTCAGATCGTGTACCCGCCGGACGGCCAGGCGTGGGGCGACGCGGTCGCGGCGACAGCGGAGGCACTCCGCGCGCCGATCGAGGGCATGACCTTCGCCGCGCGTCTCCGGGCCGGGATGCGCCTCACGATCACGTTCGCTGACATCTCCGTGCTGACACCGCCCGCCGCGGACGACCCTCGCAGGGCCGTGGTCGAGCAGCTGCTGACGACGGCCGCCGAGGCTGGGGTCGACGACGTCGTCCTCATCGCCGCGACCGGGCTGCGGCGTCGGCTCGGTCCCGAAGACATGCGGCGGCTGCTCGGAGAGCGCGTCAGCCGAAGCTTCGCAAGTGACCCGCGCCTGATCAGCCATGACGCCAGTGACGACTCCGCACTGCTCACCATCGGCGAGTCGGAGAGCGTACAGATCCGCTTCAACCGGCGTGTCGTCGAGTCCGACCTCGTCGTCCACGTGAGTGTCGTCACCGGTCGCGAGCACGCGGGCTGGGACGAGTTCACCTCAGGCCTCGCCTCCGGGGAGACCATCGACCTCGCGTACGGCTGGAACGGCGATGCTGCCCCCGTCCGACAGGTGGTGGCCGACCGTGTGAACCTGGTGAGCGTCGCCGTGGTTCTCGGCCAGCCCTCGTACAGCGGTCCGGTACGGTTCCTCTCCGCACGCGAGTGGGAGTGGTCCATCAAGGACCAGGCCGCCTACCTCGCGAGCCGGCGGGCCCTGGCCACCGCGCCCGTTCAGGCGGGCCGCTACCTGTACGCCGACCGGCCGGTCGCCTACCCGGTGCTCGGCGTGTTCGCGGGGACCATGGACGACGTGCGAGAGCGCGCACAGGAGAGGTTGGCCGCGGAACAGCTCGTCACGGTGAAGGGCACGGCGGACGTCCTCGTCACCGGTGTCCCTCCCGTCCATGCCGCTGCCCCCGATGGGGACGGCAGCCCGCTGGGGGCGGCCTGGTGGGTCCTCCACCACGCGTACGGCCTGGCCGGCGAGACGCCCATCGTCAGGGAGGGCGGCGCCGTGATCGCGTTCCACCCGCTGGGTGACCGCTTCTCCACGCGCCACCACGGCGCCGCGGCCGACATGATCGCGGAGGTGCTGCCCGAGACGAGCGACCCGGCCGAGATCGCGTCCCGGTTCCTGCCGAGGTTCGCGGCCGACCCCTGGTACACCGACCTGTACCGTCAGCGCGGCGCCTACCACCCGTTGCACGCGTTCCACCAGTGGTTCGACCTGCAGCCGGCGCTCGCCGCGCTCGGCGACGTGATCTTCGTCGGCGCCGACCGCCGCACCGCCGAGGTCATGGGCTTCCGCGCTGCGACCACGTACGCGGACGCGTTGGAGATCGCCTCGACGCGGCTCGGCCGCCGCCCTGCGATGACGTACGTGCGCGACGCGGTGGGTGTCCAGGTGGCCGTCTCATGACTCGCGAGTTCGCCTCCTGGGCGGACCCGCGGATCACGTCCCGGTCCCGACCCGCTTCGCTCCACAACCCGCTCGCAGGCTTCGTCAAGGACGTCGGGCTCGTCGGGCGGCACTGGCGTTGGGGGCGCGGCGCGCTGAAGCCGTCCGACATCGACCGCACTCCCGCGCAGCAGCGTCGTTCGGTTCTCCCGGTTCCCGTCCGCGCCTCCTTGCGGGACCCGTTCGTCGGATGGCTGAAACGGGTCAAGGTCGAGGTCACAGGGCTGTCGAGCCAGTCGGGCGAGGCCAGGGTCGCGTTGGCCCACGTCGAGTCGGAGGCCGACCTCGCGGTGCTGCTCGAGGCCATCCCTGCCTCGTGGAAGGTCGTCACGACCCGCGTCCCGAAGGCCCTTTCGCGCGGCCGCAGCGTGCTCATCGTGACCGACTTCGCGTCCGCCGCGGCCCCGGACGTCGTCGCACAGGCGGCCCACCTCGCCACCCGGTACGAGCGGGCCGTCGTCCCTGTCGTCGTGCGACGCCTCGCCGTGAGCCCGCAGGCTCCGGCCCGGCTGCCCACGCCGAGGACCGTCGACGAGGTGCTCGTCCGGTACGGCGACGAGATCCGGGACCCCAACCCCGTCGTGGTCGCCCAGCGGTCCTTCGATGTCGTCGGTGACCTGCTGGCCGAGGACGATGCCACGTGGTGGCAGGTCGTCAGCGGGCAGGTGACCTCACCGCTCGTACGGTCGATGCCGGCGTGGCGCCGGCTCTGGGAGCGGACCGACCCGGACCGTGACCTCGCCAGGACCCAGCGCCGCATCTGGGCCTGACGCCTTCGGCTCCCGCGGAGCGCCGGATACGATGGGCGCGTCGGGACAAGGTCGTACCGACGCGACAACACGGGAGCAGCATGGTCAGCGACCCCCTCGAGGCTCTGCGTGATCGCGGGGTCCTCTACTGGGAGGCACTTCGGCCATCGGAATACCCGGACGTCTCATCTCTCGCCGACGCGATCGAGCACCTCGATGACGCTCTCGAACGGCACAGCATCGACGAGGTCCTCGAGTCCCTGGGCAAGTCCGGTGAGGACGTCTCCCAGGTCGGCGTCGTCGGACGTGACCGGCAAGGCTCGATCGTCGCGTACGGGCTCGACCTGGTACACCCCAAGGACACGTCGCCCCGTCGCGTGACGCTCGTCGGCGGGGTCCACCCGGCATGGCGGGACAAGGGCATCGGCCACGCGCTGCTCGACTGGCAGCTGGCCGCGGCCAAACGCTGGGACTACGCGACCCGCCGCGCCCATCACGGTCCGCTCAAGGTCATCGCCGTCGTCGACTCGAGACTCACGGGAAAGCGCGAGCTGTACGAGTCCTACGGGCTGCTCCCGGAGACCTGGTACCTGGATGCGCACCGGACGTTCAACCCGGCCCACCCGCCGAAACGTCCGGAGATCCCCGACGAGGTCACGCTGCGCCCCTACTCCGCGGTGCCGGCCGACGCAGTGCTGGCCGCCCACAACGAGGCGTTCCTCGGCCGGCCGGGAGCCACTCAGATCGGGCCGGCCGAGTGGCACGAGTCCATGACGCGCCCCGGCAGTCGGCCCGACCTGTCGTGGGTCCTGACAGTGGGGGACCGCGTCATCGGGTACGCGCTCAACTGCGTGGAGGACACCGACGACGATGCCCAGGAGGGGTGGACCGACCGTCTGGGTGTGATCCCGGCGTGGCGCGGTCGCGGCCTGTCGGGCCTCCTGCTCCAGGAGTCGGCCGCCTCCTTCTTCGACGCCGGCCTGCCTGGGGCTGGGATGGGGGTCGACACGGACGACCCGCTGGCGGAGATGGCGCGGTATCGCGGCCTTGGCTACGACGCGGTGGATGCGCTGGTCGGCTACGCACGCATCCTCCACTGACGCGCGTTGGCCGGGCGCCGCGTCGGCTGCGTAGAGTAGGCACGTTCTTGACGGCTTGTGAGGAAGGAAATCGATGAGCGGTCACTCCAAGTGGGCGACGACCAAGCACAAGAAGGCGGTCGTCGACGCCAAGCGGGGCAAGCTCTTCGCCAAGCTCATCAAGAACATCGAGGTCGCCGCGCGCACCGGCGGTGGTGACCCGAGCGGCAACCCCACCCTGTACGACGCGATCCAGAAGGCACGCAAGACCTCCGTCCCCCTCGACAACATCGAACGGGCCGTCAAGCGGGGCTCCGGCGCCGAGGGCGGGGGAGCGGAGTACATGACGATCATGTACGAGGCGTACGGGCCGGCGGGCGTCGCGATCCTCATCGAGTGCCTCACCGACAACCGCAACCGTTCCGCCTCGGACGTCCGCGTCGCGGTGACGCGCAACAGCGGCACCATGGCTGACGTCGGGTCCGTCCAGCGCCTCTTCTCCCGCAAGGGCGTCATCGAGGTCGACAAGGTGCAGGAGGGCCGCACGCTCAGCGAGGACGACCTCCTCGAGGCGACCATCGAGGCCGAGCCCGAGGACATCATCGACCAGGGCGAGGGCTTCACGATCACCTCCGACCCGAACCAGCTCGTGGCCGTGCGCAAGGCGGTGCAGGCAGCAGGCTTCGACTACGAGTCGGCTGACGTCGCGTTCGTGCCGTCCTTCGAGCAGGCCGTCGACGACATCGACGCCGCCCGCA
>DAIEHO010000017.1 GCA_027353565.1 Propionibacteriaceae bacterium | reverse complement strand
TTCTTGCGGTCCGTGATCCGCAGGAAGCCCAGCTCGTCGAGGTGGCCGATGTCCCCGGTGTGGAACCAGCCGTCCGCCGTGAGCGCCTCGGCGGTCGCCTCGGGGTTGTCGTGGTAGCCACGCATGACCAGCGGACCCCGGACGAGAACCTCTCCGTCCTCGGCGATCATGCTGTCCATGCCGGGGGTCACACGGCCCACGGTGCCGAAGCGCGGCTCGCTCCAGTGGTTCACGTACGCCACAGCGCTCGTCTCGGTGAGTCCGTACCCCTCGACGATGAGCAGACCCGCCGAGTAGAACCAGGCCTGGATCTGGCGGGACAGCTTCGCGGAGCCCGAGACCATGAACTTCATGCGGCCGCCCAGGCGGGCACGCAGCTTGCTGAACACCAGCCTGTCCGCGACCGCGTACTGCACGGCCAGCAGCTTGGGCAGGGGCTTGCCCTCGAGGCGGTACGGCATGGCGGCTCGGCCCTTGGCGAACGCCCAGCGGGCGATCGAGCCCTTGAGCCCGACCGAGCTCTCGCCGGTCAGGACCGCTGACCTGACCTTCTCGAAGATGCGCGGCGCCCCGCACATGAACGTCGGCTTCACCTCGCCCAGATTGCCGACGATGCGGTCGAGCCGCCCGTCGACCGCCGAGCAGAAGCCGATCTGGAGCTGGATGAACAGGAGGCAGTTGCCGAACACGTGTGACAGCGGCAGCCACAGGAACTGGAGGTCGTCCATGTCGATGAAGTGCATGCCGTCGATGGCCACGCCCAGGTACGTCCACGCGTGGTGCAGGAGCTCGACGCCCTTCGGCTGGCCCGTCGTACCCGACGTGTAGATCAAGGTCGCCAAGGTGTCCAGCCCGGTGGCGTCCGTCGCCTTCTTGACCGCGTCGGGGTGCTCCTTCGCGTAGGCCCGCCCCCGTGCCAGGAACTCGTCCCACGGCACGATGCGGTCGCCCTCGCCGGGGCCGGTGAACAGGACGATGAGGCGGATCTGGTCGTCGAGCTCGGGGTGGTTCGTGATCTTCGCGTCCTGCTCGGAGTCCTCGACGAAGGCCACGACCGAAGCCGAGTCGGACAGGATGAACGCGACGTCCTCGTCGGTGGTGTTCGGGTAGATGGTCGTGGTGGCCGCACCCGCGAGCGCGATCCCATAACACCCGAGGATCCACTCGACGCGGGTCGCCGACGCGATGGCCACTCGCTGCTCATGCTGGACACCGTGGCTCAGGAGGGCCGCGGCGACGGCCTCGGAGATCTGACCGACGTCGCCCCAGGTGTACGTCTGCCAGGTGTTGCGGGCGTCGGGGTACTGGAAAGCGGGCCGTGCGGGAGTCAGCTGGACCCGGCGGCGGAGCATGGCCCCGACCGACGGCGGGCACTTGGCCTCAATGGTCTCGCGCTCCGTCACGGTCCCCCCTTACGTCGTTGTGGTGCCGACGATCGTAGCCACAAACCACTCCCCGCAGCAGGCCCGCGTAGAACCAGGGGTGCCCTGCTTCGTTTATCCCTCAATGGATATGGTTCTCTTATGACCCGGTGGCTTGATCCCGAACAGCAGCGGATCTGGCGGTCCTGGCTGCTCGGGGTGGCTCGCATCGACAGCGTGCTCACAGACTTCCTTCGTCCGCACAACCTCGACCTGGCCGAGTACGAGATCCTCGTCGTCCTCTCCGAGTCGGAGCAGCGCCGGATGCGCATGAGCGACCTAGCACTGCTCGTCCACCAGTCCCGCTCCCGTCTGACCCACACCGTGAGCCGCCTCGAGACGGACGGCTTCGTCGCGCGCGAGCGCACGTGCGACGACGGCCGCGGCGTCTACGCCACCCTCACCGATGCCGGCTTCGCGAAGCTCGTCGAGGCGGCCCCCAGTCATGTCGAGTCCGTACGGAAGGTCTTCATCGACGCCGTCGCGCCGGAGGACTTCCAGGCGATCGGACGCGCCATGGCTGCCGTCCTCGCCGCCGAGATCGAGTGAACGGTCATCGGCCAACCACCTAGTGTTGCCCCGTGACCGCGCTCGCCGGCGACCAGCTCAAGGACCTCCGCCTCCATCTGGGTGATGCTGCCGCCTGCGTGG